>JAPOQB010000047.1 GCA_026710965.1 Deltaproteobacteria bacterium
CGATTTGCCGTCAGCGCTGTCATGGGCGCAACCCAAGGGAGGAGCCTCGTGCCTTAGCGGGCATGCGAGGATCTGCGCGGGGGGCGCCGGGTAACCGGCGTCCCTACCGCAATTGGTCATGAGGCGGACCGCGGCGTCTTCCCGCTGATTGCTGCCCTCGTGGATGACCTGCGTGCATGCCTGGTGGATGGCGAGCGCCACGCCCGAGGGATTCGACGCGCCCGGATCGACGATGGCCAAAGCGTCCTCGTGGCGGTCGTAGCCTTCGGGGAGGTCGGGGAAGCTCATTGGCCTGTCCTCCTCACCCGGGCGACGAGGCCTTCCACCATGCCGGCATCGGCGCCGCAGGCTTGGCCCCAGCCTCGGCCCCAGCCTCGGCCCCAGCCTCGGATGTTCGTCTCGAAGTCGTCCAGCGATCCGAGATGCTGGTCGAAGAGCGGGTTCTCGCCGGTCGCAGCCAGCACGGAGTTGCCGGAAACGGCGACGCCGGTGATGGCCGGGCTGGTGATGGGCTTGAGGTCCAGGAGCCAGCAAAGGAACGCCGAGAACATGGGCGAGAGGTCCCGGCCGCGGCGCGGGTCCATCGGGTGCATGGCCGGCGGCGGGCCGGCGGGACGTTGACGACTCATAACAGACCCTCCCGGTTGAAGCTGAAGAAGCGGTCGTGCCCGCAGACGACGTGGTCATGGACGCGCACCCCCAGGACCTCGCCCACCTGCCTGAGACGATGGGTGATGTCCATGTCCTCACGCGAAGGGGAAGGGTCGCCCGAGGGGTGGTTGTGGACGAAGATGACCCCGGCCGCGGACTCGCGGATAACCGGGTTGAAGACCTCCCGGGGATGAACCACGGACGCCGTGAGGCTGCCCGTGGAAACCCGATGGCGGCGGATCAGCCTGTTCCGGTTGGTCATCATCAGCACGTCGAAGTGTTCGCGGTATTCGTTCACGTAGCGCGGGCGCATGTAGCGGTAGGCCTCCTCGGGACTGCTGACCATCGGAGCGTTCTCGTGCACGCAGGATTCGGCTTCGAGCAGTTGCCGGCCCAGTTCGAACGCCGCCTTGACCCTTTCGGCCTGCGCCGCGGTGAGGCCGTGGCGCCGCAGTTCCCGGAGCGTCATCGAATCGAGGTCGAGCAGGGAGAGGCCGGCGAGCCTGGCTGTCCCGTTCGCGCCGACCAGCGCTTCCATCGGGTTGCGTATTTCCATGGCGTCCTCTTTCCCGGCCGGAGTCATCCGATCCGGCCTCTGGCCCCATCAGGGGATCAGGTAGTGCAAAATGAGTGCCGGGGACTCGCATCCCGGCGCCGGTGTCGTAGAGGGGCTGCGGTCGCGTGCGCGGTTTCGGTACCGGACATCGGCAATCCCCGGTTCCAGGGCCTCCAGGCCGGGATCCGCGCGAGGACGATGCCGGTGTCCTCGGGATGGGTGTCCGTGACAAGTCGGGTTCGGGTCCCGGCGGAGTCGAAAATTTGACGAAAGGTGTGTGATCGTTGTCAGGGCCCAGGGCGTTCGCGGGGAGCTTCCGGGGTATCCCCCGGAGAGGGGTGGAATGTCGGCCGCCGCAATTGCGCTGCGGCGGCCGTCCGGCTCAGGTTTCGGTTTTGGCGGGGTCGCTCAGGACGACCCGGATGTCCGGGCGGGTGATGGAGATCTCCACCGTGCGGTCGTGTGGAACGAGCCAGAAGAGCTCCCGCCGGACGGTCTCGGCGATGGAGAGTTTCAGCGCCGAATCCTCGGTGCACAAGAGCCTGGTGGCGATGTGGAGCGCCTCTTCGTCGAACCGCATGGCCTGGGTCTCGCGGCTGTCGGCGTCCACGTCGTCGGAGGCCGAGAAGAAGGCGAAGCGCAGCAGCTCCGCGAGGCGGCGCGGTTCCAGGGCGCTGTCCGCGGTGACCAGCGGCAGCGCGTGGCAGACCCAGTCCCAGGCCTCGCCCGCGAAGGTTAAGTCGGCGGAGAGATCGAGCGTGTGGCCCCGGCCGCCGGCAGTTTCGATTGCAAGCGCCATACGGATCGCGGCAGGACGCGGCGCCAGGGGGGCGGCGGGTGCGCCGGTCCGCTCGGGCACGGGAAACTCGTGGAGCGGCCACGGTTTGCCGTCGGCGGCCACGACCTCGGTGTCGATGCCCGTGACGCGGTCGAGCCGGTCATAC
>JAPOQB010000561.1 GCA_026710965.1 Deltaproteobacteria bacterium
GAGCCCGCTCCAGTCGGTGAATCTCGACACCAAGCAGCCCGAGGACGCCTCGGTGGAGCGCTCGGACGTCTGCTCCGCCCCGGCCGCGGCCGTCATCGGCGAGGCCATCGTGTCGTTCGAGCTGGCGCGGGCGTTCCTGGAGAAGTTCGGGGGAGACTCGCTGGCGGAAATCACCCGCAACTATGACGGCTACCTGGACCAGATCAAGAGCCTCTGAGGCCCGGTCGGTTCCAATACCGTGTCCAACGGGCAGGAGATGACGCCCGACGCCGCGAACATCGCGTTGACAGGTTTCATGGCCGCCGGCAAGACCGTGGTGGGCCGGAGGCTGGCGCGGGTCCTGGGCTGGTCGTTCGTGGACCTGGACGCCGTCATCGAGGCGGGCGAGGGACGCGCCGTCCGTGAGATCTTCGCGAGCCGCGGGGAGCCTTACTTCCGGGAACGCGAGAAGACCGCCCTCGGACAGGTGTTGGACGGCTCCGAGCAGGTCATCGCCCTGGGCGGGGGCGCGGTGGTGGATCCTGACAACCTGGCGCTGCTCAAGCAGCGCAGTCTGCTCGTCTGGCTCAGGGTGTCGCCCGGAACGGTTCTGAGCCGGGTCGGAGGAGGCGATGACCGCCCGCTGCTGCAGGGTCCGGACCGGCTCAAGCGGATACAGGAGCTTTCGGCGCAGCGCGAAGGCATCTATGCCCAGGCCGGCGTCACCGTGGACACCGATGAGCTGACCGTGGATCAGGTGGTGCAGCGCATCCGACAACAGCTATGCAGACCGTAACCGTCAATCTGGGACAGCGCTCGTATCCCATCGAGCTGGGCGAGGGGCTGCTGTCGCGCGTGGGCGAGATGATGAAGGCCCAGGGAATCGCGGGCCGCGTCGGCATCGTGTCGAACCCGCCGGTGGCCGGCCTGTACGCGGAAGAGGTCCGGGAATCCCTCCAGGGCGCGGGTTACGAAACCTCGCTGGTGTTGATTCCGGAGGGCGAGGGGCACAAGAACACGGCGTCCCTGGGGCTGATCTACGACGCGCTGGTGGGGCGCCGCTTCGACCGCGGCGCCACCCTGATCGCCCTGGGCGGCGGCGTCATCGGGGACATCACCGGCTTCGCCGCGGCCACGTTTCTGCGCGGCATCGGCTTCGTCCAGATCCCCACGACCCTGCTGGCGCAGGTGGACGCCAGCGTGGGCGGGAAGACCGCGGTCAACCACGAGCAGGGCAAGAACCTCATCGGCGCCTTCCACCAGCCGCGCCTGGTGGTCATCGACATGAAGACGCTGCGGACGCTGCCGCAGCGCGAGTTCGCCGCGGGAATGGCCGAGGTGATCAAGCACGGCATCATCCAGGACGCGGGCTACTTCGGCTTCCTGGAAGACGGCATGGACTCGCTGATGCGCATGGATCCGGCGGCCCTCGAGACCGCCGTCGCCGGCTCCTGCCGGATCAAGGCGGCGGTGGTGGAGCAGGACGAGCGGGAGCAAGACCGCCGCGCCATCCTCAACTTCGGCCACACCATCGGCCATGCGCTGGAATCCTTTACCGGCTACGAGCGTTTCCTCCACGGCGAGGCCGTCGCCATCGGCATGATCCAGGCGGCGGCCCTGTCGGCGTCCCGGGGGGTGTGCGGCGCCGCCGAGTTGGGGCGCATCGAGGCGCTGGTGCGCCGGGCCGGGCTGCCCTGGCGGATCCCGGACGACATCGCCCTGGCAGACCTTGTCGACGGCCTGGAGCTGGACAAGAAGTCGCACGCCGGCAAGATCAAGTTCGTGCTGTGCGAAGGCATCGGCGGGACCCGCTTCCAATGGTTCTCGGCAGCCGAGATCGTCCGGGAGCTGGCGTCCGGCCTCTGACACCGCACCGGAGCCCACGGCCATGTCCGACACGAAGATCCTGGTCCTCCACGGACCGAACCTGAACCTGCTCGGCTCCCGGGAGCCCGAGATCTACGGCCGCGAGACCCTCGCGGACATCGACGCCCGGCTGCACGCCCTCGCCGCGGAGCTCGGGGTGGGCATCGAGGCGCGTCAGTCCAATCATGAAGGCGAACTGGTCACCTGGATTCAGGGAGCCGGCCCGGAAGGGTTTCGGGCGGTGATCATCAACGCCGGCGCGTACACCCATACGAGCGTCGCGCTGCGGGACGCGCTGACCGCCAGCGGGCTCCCGGTCATCGAAGTCCATCTGTCCAACATCCACAAGCGCGAGGAGTTCCGGCGAACATCATTGATCTCCGAGGTGGTCGTGGGCCAGATCGCGGGATTCGGTCCCCAGAGCTATCTTCTGGCGCTGCGAGCCGCGGTCGAGCTGGGAGC
>JAPOQB010000385.1 GCA_026710965.1 Deltaproteobacteria bacterium
CACTCGTTCGCGTCCAGGGCGCTGGCGCTCGGCGAAGGGCTGACCATGATCGGAAAGCTCCTGGGTCACACGAAGGTGGAGACCACCGCGCGGTACGCGCATCTGGCGCGGGAGTCGGTGCGCGACTCCGCCGTCCGCGTATCCGACAGCATCGCCGCCGACATCCTGAAAGGATACCCGATTGGCGGCGGGGACCAAGCCCCGGCCAAGACGGCGACCTGACACCCGGATCGGGCGTAAACATCTCAAGAGTCCTGTTACCGTTGCGGCTCCGACCTTCGCAGTGGCGGCCGCCACCGAGCGCGCATGGCCTCGTGGATGTCGTCCCCAGTTGCTGTGCCTGTTGCGGATTCAGGGCAAGAAGTTACTCGAGATGGACTCCAACGCCGTGGAGAACCGCATCAGGCCCCTGGCCCTCACGAGAAAGAACGCCCTGTTCGTGGGCCACGACGAAGGCGCCACGGCCTGGGCGCGCATCGCTTCGCTGACCGAGACCGCCAAGCTGAACCACGTCGAGCCCTACGCCTATCTCAAGGCGACCCTCGAAGCCATTGCCTCAGGTCATCCCTCCTCACGCATCGACGAACTCCTGCCCTGGGCCTTTACACCCGCTTCCCGCTGATCCCGGGGCGCGCCCCGCAGGCGCCTGAACCCAGCGTGAGAATCGACCGGTTCACGCCCCGTGAGCGTGCCCCACCCCTGGCCCTCATCCCTTCATCGCCACCCCGCCTTCTTGTCAACGTGGGGTCGCCGTAGCGCTTACTCCAGAAACCACTATATTTATTGAAACAACATCATAAAGTCAATATTTACACGCACATTTTACACAGAAAGGTATATGTAAAGGTGATAATAGCGATGGTGTGGCCGAGCGGACTGTGCCGTTCCGCGCGAATCCCCGGAGGTGGTGCGACATGAACCCGACCTTGCCAGAGATCCACACCGGCACACCCCTTCACGATGACGAAAACAGAGGGGGGCTCGTTGTGACAGTGACCAAATCTCATGCTGACTGCGTGCATGGCTCGGGCAACCATGTCAGCGACGGGCGCCGTCTGAGCGCGCTCTCGCGCTGGTTTCGGTATCTCTTGGCAATCCTGCCGTTGATGTTTGGACCGGTGTTGACCTACGCCGCTGACGAATCTCCCAGCTGGTGGTTCGTTCGCGAGACGCTGCCGTGGCTGTCGCAGGCGGGGGCCGCATGCGCGAGCGTGCCCGAAGGCACGGCGTCGACCGACTGCCTCCTTGACCAGGCATTAAGCGGTGTCGTCATGGAGGAAGTTTCGCGTCTCGCCAGCGAACAGGGACGGTTCCTGTTCGGTGATAACCTCCGAATCGCCAATCGATTGAGATGGTCTCCGGCCGGGACAGGGCTCAACGGCGACATCGACACCGTCTTCCCGCATATCTATAGGAAAACTGGAACGAATTCGGCAACGATCAACTTCAACTACGACGATGGCGATAGGTCTAGACTTGAACTCACGTTTAATTCGGTCGCTTCAGGGACTGCCACCTACACTTGGTGGAACGGGTCCAGGGGCACAACGGGCTGGCGGCTCGCGGACATTCCTACATCAAACACTCCGGATTTGGTGGTTGGGTCGCCCTCGGTCAGCGACGCCAGCCCGGATGCGGGTGCGTCGTTCACGCTGAGCGCGACGGTGCGCAACCAGGGCAGCGGTCGGTCCGGGGCGACGACCTTGCGCTACTACCGCTCCTCGAACGCGACGATCACGACGAGCGATACAGCGGTGGGCACGGACGCGGTCGGCAGCCTTGCCGCTTTGGCCGCTGGCGACGCGTCGATCAGTCTGGCGGCGCCGTCGAGCGCCGGGACGTACTACTACGGCGCGTGCGTCGATACAGTGTCCGGGGAATCATACACTGCAAACAACTGCTCCAGCGCCGTACGCGTCGCCGTGAGTGCCGGAGTAAGTGTTCCCCGACACCCGTCTGTGACCACAAGGATTTCTCCGTCACGACCCACTGTTGGCCAACAGGTGCAGTACATTCTCGATTGGAACGCAGTCCCGGGTGCGACGAGCTACAGAGTGAGTGTAACTGAATGGAGGCCTATCCTATATACGCGGCATCCTGGCGGAAGCTGCAGTGTTTATTCGTCGTCCGTCACGACCCGCGAAACACGTTACACGCATGAATTCACAGCTAGCTTCTCCAACCAGTTGTATTATTTGGTGCTGGCCTGCAACTCAGCGGGCTGCTCCTGTCCATCGGAGTGAATGAATTTCGACCACTCCTACGGAGAATCTTTGTAAGTTCTGGCGGGCAGACTGTGTCTCAGCCTCGGTCATGACATCCTTTCGGGGGCTTATAGCACTGAAAGAAAGTTAAGAGGACCAGCCAATGAATTCAGGAAATTCATACCGATAGGTGATCCAATGACTCCATCTACCGTTGCCTTGCTCGTCTCGCTCGTTCTCCCAATCGTGCTTCTTGTCCTTTGGGTTAAAGCGAGAAAAAGGGCCAGAGCCTCTATGCAGGCTGTTGAGGATCGGGAGCGACAAGTAGAGGAACTCAAGAACAAGTACTCGCCCATCATCTCGATCGAGTTGGAACTCGATCGACTTCGGTCATCCGCCGAACAGGCCCGGCAAGAAACAGATGAGGTTCGGGCACAATACGCCGAAAAGCGCTCTATGCTGACAAAACTTGAGCAACAGGTCGCGATCTACGACGAGCGCATCTCTTTCGCAGAACTCGGAGTCTATGAACCGCATTTCGACTTCGGAGATAGCGAAACCTACAAGGAAAGCATCAAAGCAGTCCGGGAGCGTCAAAAGGCGATGGTCTCGTCAAAGGAGGCTACGATTTGTCCCACCGACTGGGCAGTAGATGGCAGTCGCTCCGAAGGACAGACGATGGTCAATAGACAGATCCGCCTCACCATGAGGGCTTTCAACAACGAGTGCGAGGCGGCGATCGCGAATACACGATGGAACAACGTGGTCGCCATGGAAAAGCGCATTCTCAATGCCGCCAAACAGATCGACAATGCCAACGCCTCCATGAGCTTAGTAATCCACGACGATTATGTTGCCTTGAAACTCGATGAACTGCACCTGACACACGAATACCGGGAGCGCCTCAAAGTTGAGAAAGACGAGCGCGCAGAATTGGCCCGCGCTCAACGTGAAGACAAAAAGTTGCTGGCTGACGCGGAGGCCGCCGAGAGAGAAGAACGAAGGTTTGCTGAACTCCTCAACAAAGCGCGAACTCAGGCAGGCGTAGACGAAAGCCGGATCGCAGCACTAGAAGCACAGCTGGCCGCAGCCCAAGCCGAGAGTGAACGTGCTCGTGCGATGGCACAGATGACCCGGTCTGGCTACGTCTACATTGTGTCCAACATCGGTTCATTCGGCGACGATGTAGTAAAGATTGGATTAACCCGACGGCTGGACCCGGACGACCGCGTTCGGGAGCTAGGTGACGCCAGTGTTCCCTTTAAGTTCGACGCACATGCCATGATCTACTCTGACGACGCTCCCGCTTTGGAGGCGGCACTACACAAGGAGTTTTCCAACCAACGCATCAACGCTTCGAATCTTCGAAAGGAGTTCTTCCGAGTTACCCTCGATGAGGTCGAGGGGGCAGTTAGGACACTTGCTCCTGATGCGAGCTTTTTCAAGGATAGGGAAGCACAAGAATGGCACGAGACTCTGGCGCTCCGTAAGCAGACACTGGTGGATATGCAGAAGGCGTCCGACGAGTTTCCGGAAGGTATCTGACGCAAGACGTAACCATGCTGCCTGGATGGACTCCTCACCGCATTCGAGAATTGTGATATTCCTTATCGTACGCCGTGGCGGACCGAAGTCGTGCCGCGGCCAAGCCGCTCAAGTCTTCTGGGAATGTCCCGTTTTCTTTCCGACGGTGGAGCAGTTCGGGTCGCGCAGATTCCCCCGCCATTCTCCGTCCAATCAGCGCCGATGCGACACATCGAGCGCAGGGGGCCTTGTAGCTAGGACAGGGCGGTCGATGTTTAAACCGGCAAGGGCGGGGACTCCGCGCGAGAGCCCATGGCGCACGCGATGACGGCGGCCAGCGGCGGTTCGGGCTTGCCGGCGGGCGCGACGGTGTTACCCGCCTAGGCGCGGGCAAGCACGGTGGCGGCCTCCCTTCGCGCACCCGCGAGGCCGGTCTCGGGAAGCGCCCGGCGTGAGCTTGCGCATTCGGCCCCGCACACGGGCCTTCCCGCCGGTGCGGCACCTATTCCGTCATGCGCTTGAGCCCGCTCAGGGGCTGAACCTTCACCGCCCGCGAGGCGGGTTTCGCCGCTACCGTGATCTCCTGGCCGGTGAAGGGCGAGATCATCTTGCGCGACTTCGTCGCGGGCTTGCGCACCACTCTGATCTTCAGTAGGCCGGGAAGCGTGAACGTTCCCACCGCGCGTTTCCTGACGTGACGCTCGATCACTGCTCCGAGCTGGTCGAGCACCGAGGCCACGTCCTTCTTTTGAAGCCCGGTCGATTCGGACAGGGCGTCCAGGAGCTGTGTCTTGGTCATGGCCTCCTTGAGCGCCGTGTTCGTGCGGCTTCCGGTTGTCGTCATCTCATTCGTCCTTCCGTGGCTTCCGGCCACTGTGGGAAACTCAAGAACCGACCCGCCGTTGAAAAGCGAATCGGTCCCGATGAGCCGGGTCGTGGAAGCGGCGGTGCGCGGATGCACACCATCGAAACAGCCGGTGGGAATGGGCGGGTCGAGGCGCGGCCGCCAGCCCCGTCCGGTTGTTGTTCGGGATCAGGTCTTCTCGTACATGCCTCGCCCGGTGCGCCTGATCCGGCTTTCCTTCGACCACCGCGAGACCACCTGCCTGAGGTAGCCGCGAGTCTTCTCGCCCGCCGTCTTGTGGGCGAGCAGCGAATCCAGCGTGAACTGGTCGGGCAGAGTCGCGAGAACCGCCGTCCAGTCGATCATCGGGCCGCGCGGCCCCCGCTTCAACGCTCCAGCCCCGGGACGGCCCCGCCGGGACCCCTTGCCGGTCTTTCGTCCATCGAGCATGTCCTGGACCAGCTCGTGCCTCTTGATCTGTTCCTGCAACGCGGCGACTTGCCCCGCGGCCACGGCCAGATCCTTCCTCAACCGGTCGATCTCTCTCTTTACGCTGACTTTCAGGTCCTTAGACATTTCTGCTCCCCTTTGTCATGTGGCCCACGCCGCAACGTTGGCGTGGCAAAGAGCGCGTCCGGCGTCTCTGGCAATCGTTCTTCCCGCCCGCAGATGCTCCGGGACAACTCCAAACCTATCGGATTAAGCCAGGATCGGGCAATCGGGGTGCCGAAGGAGCGCCAACAGGTGCCTTGCGGCGCAACTCCTCGGCGGTCCGCCACGCGATTTGAACTGAACGAAGGGTCGAAGCGTAGCGGTGGGCGGGCGCGGGCCGGAGGTCTTCGAGGGCGTCCGGGCCGCGCCGATTTCCCACACGGAGGTTTGCGCATGACCCTTCCCGAGAAGATTTCCGCCGACTACACGCTCCGCCCGAGCGAACTGTCCTCGGTGCTCACCGTCCTGGTGGAGGCCCGCCAGCCGACCATCGTCACCGGGCCGCCCGGCTCGGCCAAGAGCCAGATCGCGCAGCAGGTGGCCGCGGCCACCAACCGCCAGTACGTGGACGTCCGGGCGCTACTGCTCGACCCCGTCGATCTCCGCGGCATCCCCTGGCGCGACGCCGGCGACCGCACACGCTGGGCGCCGCCCGCCTTTCTGCCCCCTAATGTTGCGTACAGGACTATGTTGCGGTGAGCGTGGAACCTGCTGTTTTCCGTGCAGATGACTCCGCACACCGCAACATAGTTTTTCGATTCTACAACGACCGCAGGAAGGCCATCAGGCCCTTGTTCTCGCGCCACGGCTGGCTCGGACCCGGTTCGACCAGGTCGCACAGGGCGATGGCGCGCGCCTTCATGTTGACGTCGATCTCGGCGTAGACGTTGGTGGTGTCGATGTGGGCGTGGCCGAGCCAGGCGCGCACGGTGTTGATGTCGACCTTTGAGTGCAACAGGTGACAGGCGATGCTGTGCCTGAGCGTGTGGGGCGTGACCTTGGCGCCGGCCAGGCTCGGGACCTGCGCGGCGCAACGCTCGACGAGCCGGTAGATCCCGAACCGGGTGTAGGGCTTGCGGTGCCTGCTGAGGAACACGGGATCTTCGGCGGACGAGCCGCGGACCAGGTCTGCGAGCATGCGCTCGGTGTGCGGGAGGAGCGGACACAGGCGTGTCTTTCCGCCCTTGCCGTGGAGCGTCGCCAGGGCGTGGCGGCCGTTGCCGCGGCCGATCTGCAGGTCTCCGGCTGTCAACTGCGCGGCTTCGGAGACGCGCGCTCCGGTGTTGTAGAGGAACATGAGAAGGGCGCGCTCCGTTCGTCCGCGCAAGGTCTTGCGATCCGGCGCCGCCACCATCGCATCCACATCCTTGCGGCTCAGGCAGCCGATGGGCTGCGGCATCGCCTTTTGGCGGGGATGGCGCGGATGTGGCCGCACCAGGCGACCTGTGCCGGATCGCGGCTGGCGATGAAGCGGGCGAACGCGCGGATGGCGGTCAGCCGCAGGTTGCGGGTCTGCGCCGAGCAGCCGCGGTGGTCCTCTATGTGGGCGAGGAACTGCAGCACGCGTCTGGACGTGAGGTCGCTCACGGCCAGCCGTTCGGCGGACTTGCGCGCCTTGCGGCTCAGGAACGGCACCAGCAGCACGAACGTGTCGCGGTAGCTCTTGCGGGTGTTGCGAGCCAGGTTGCGCTCGGTGACGACGTGCTCCACGAGGAAGCGCTCCAGCCACGGACCGAGGGTGTTGAGGTCACGCATGGTCGCCTCCCCGAGCATGGCGCTCCAGCCGCAGGGACGCCTCCTGCAGCAGTTCCGGGGTCATCGACAAGTAGACCTGGGTGTCGGACAGCCGGGCGTGGCCCAGGTAGGTGGAGAGAACCGGCAGGAGCCGTTGCACGTCAGCGCCCTCGCGGTAGCACGCAGTGACCCGGTGGACGGCGAAGGAGTGCCTGAACGAGTGCAGGCCCGGGCGCAGGCAACCTTCGACGCCGTGGATTCCCACGCGGCGCCGCAGCAGGGCGAAGCTGTCATTCACCGATCTTCTCACCAGCGGCGTTCCGTCGCGGTTCGCAAGGAACGTCGAGTTGCGGCCCTCCGGGAGCGGACGGCGGACGCGCCGTCCGGCGTAGGCCGCGAGAACGCCCGCGAGTTGCGGCCCGACCGGAACGAGCCGGGTCTTGAAGAACTTCGAGTGGCGCACGGTCAGCACCGACTCCTTGAGGTCGACGTCGGCCAACGTGAGGCGTCTGGCCTCGCCGGCCCGCAGACCGGCGCCGTAGAGGAGAAGGATCAGCGTGCGCAGGGTGTCGGCATCGACCTGCCGCGCGCGCCTGGCATGGCGCTCCATGCCGTCGAGAAGACGCCGCCCCTCCTCGCGGGAGTACACGTAGGGCGGGGCCGGTCGCGGCAGCTTCGGCTCGTCGTCTGGCAACGGCCACCGGGTCGCGTAGCCGCGGCTGATGGCGTAGCGGTAGAAGCCGGCAAGCACGGAGTACTTGTGGGCGCGGGTTGAGGTCAGGGGG
>JAPOQB010000046.1 GCA_026710965.1 Deltaproteobacteria bacterium
CCTTGCCTTACATTTTGTACTTGAAGTCGTCCGGCGACATCTTGTCCAGGATCTCGCCCCACTTCTCCTTGGATACATTGGCGAAGTCCGGGTCCTTCCCCTCTTCCGTCTGCTGCAGCACGCTCGACTGCTCCAGCACTTCCTTGGCGACGTAGATGGGGGTCTTGCTTCGCAGCGCCATGGCGATGGCATCGCTGGGACGCGAATCCATCGCCACCTCGCGGTCGCCCACCTCCAGCGTGATGACCGCGTAGTAGGTGTTCTCCTTGAGCTCGGTGATGGCCACCCGCTTGACCGTGCCCCCCAGTTCCCCGAGCACGTTCTTGAACAGATCGTGGGTCATGGGCCGTGCCATCTTGATACCCTCGATCTCGGTGGCCATGGCCGTGGCTTCGAGGAGCCCGATCCAGATGGGAAGCTGCAACTTGTTCTCGGAGTCCTTGAGGACCACGATGGGCGTCCGGGTAACCTGATCGAGGGTCAGTCCGGCCACGGTCATTTCGATTGCCTCAGGATCCTTCATTGCATGACCTCCCTTGCTTCGATGGCCTCGCCGACCAATGAATTGGGCGTGGCATCCACGACCCGTACTCGCGCGATCTCCGCCGGCACGGTGGCTTCGTTGGGCGTGAAATTGACGATCCGGTTGGTCCGGGTCCGTCCCATGAGCTGATCCCGGCCCAGCCGGGACGGCCCTTCCACCAGGATCTCCAACTCGGCTCCGATCAGGCTCCGGTTCTTTCTCAGGGCGATACTCTTCTGCAATTCCTGCAGCCTGCGGCAACGGTCGCCCTTGACTTCCTCGGGGATGTCGTCGTCGTAGACCTTGGCGGCCACGGTATGGGGACGCGGCGAATAGGTGAAGATGAACATGTCGTCGTAGCCGATCTCCCGCACCACGGAAAGTGTCTCCTCGAACTCCGCCTCGGTCTCGCCCGGAAATCCCACGATCATGTCCGTGCTGATGGCCACATCGGGACGGCGTCTCCGGAGCTCGTTGATCCGTCCCATGTATTCGTCCAGCCGGTAGCCGCGGCGCATGCGCGTCAACACCGAATCGGAGCCGGACTGGAGCGGCAGATGAAGATGCTCGCAGAGATTCTCGAGCCGGACGAATGCATCCACCAGCTCGGGCGAGAGATCCTGGGGATGCGATGTGGTAAAGCGGATCCGCAGGATGCCGGGAATGTCGTTGATCCGTTCCAGCAACTCCGGGAACGACCGCTCCCCTTCCACCGTCCGGCCGTAGGAATTGACGTTCTGGCCCAGCAGCATCACTTCCTTGACGCCGCGCCGCACCAGCGCCTCCACGTCCCGGGCGATATTCTCGCTGGCCCGGCTCACCTCGCGCCCGCGTACCCGGGGGACGATGCAGAAGCTGCAGACCTTGTTGCAACCCTGCATGATGGTGACGTAGGCCTTGGCCCCATCGGTTTCGGGAAGCCCCAGCGGATCCTCGAGATAGAACGGGTCGCGGTAGAAGGCGGTTTCCACCGAACGCCGGGCGACCTCCCGGGCCTCCTCGACCATCTGCGGCAGCTTGTGCATGTTGTGGGTGCCGAACACCAGGTCCAGATGCGGCGCCCGCCGGAGCAACGCCTCTCCTTCCTGCTGGGCGACGCAGCCGCCCACGCCGAGGATAACGCCCTTCTCCTCCTTGAGCTTACGCCACCTTCCCAGCGCGCTGTAGACCTTCTGCTCGGCCTTGTCCCGCACGCTGCAGGTATTCAGGATGATCAGGTCGGCGTCGTCCACGTGATCCGTCGGCTCATAGTCCGCGGACTTCATGAGCTGCACGATCCGCGCCGAATCGAGCTGATTCATCTGGCAGCCCCAGGTTTGCACGTAGAGTTTCATGGCGTCGTTGGTTGCGCGAAACGATGGATTCATCGCGGGTCCCGATTCCCCGCAATGCAGAGAAAGTATTTCACAGTTCGGGGGGTTTCGCCATCACCCCCATGTTCGATGCCCCGCCATCACAACACGTGCCTCCCTCGAGGAACCCCTGTCTCCAACGTCTCGGCCTGCATGGAAATCGAAAAAACAAGGGGCGGTAGGCTTGACCCTACCGCCCCTTCAAATTTACCTCGAATCTGCCGCTTGGGAACGTGCGGCAACCCTACTGCTTGTGCGCGCCAAAGGCACCCACGAAATTCGCCGTATTGTCCGTGGAGTGTCCGCCGAACGTGCCCGCGACGGCGCCCGGCATACCGTCCGCCTGACCGTTGCCGAAGAACTGGCCGCCCCACCTTCCCGCCAATGTCAAACCCTCCGCATCGCCCGTGGCTTCACCCTCGAAGAAGCCGCTGCCGCTGGACCCGATGGCTGCCGTACCCAGGTTCAACGTGGCTTCCAACACTTCATCGTCCACTTCGACATCGGTGACCGAACCGCTGATCGTACCCAAGCCGCCGCCGTCGCCAAAGTCGGCCATCAAGGAGATGACCCCGTTGAAGGCATCGATTTCAAAGCTGGCGATCCCCGTGGAATCAAACGACTTCAGCGAATACGTGCCCATGGTACGGCCTCGATAGGTCGCCGAGCCCTGCAGCGGCTGAATGTCTTCCTGACGGAACGGGTCGGTGCCGTCCGCGAAAGTGCCGGCTACGTAGGCCGCGGAGTTCGTGACATCGTCCGGAACGAACAGCCAGGCCCCACCCGCCAGGTAGTCGGTGTCCGATTGGCTGATATCGGAGTACGCAACGACGCTGACCAGGCCTCCGCTAACCCGTTTTTCCATCACGGCGCCTTTCCAGGGCGAGGGAAGCCCCGGTATCGGCCTGCGATCTCCCTCATCGAAACCTATCGACCAGTGCGTGCCGTTCTGAATGGAAAAACAAAGCACATTGGTCTCGTCGTACTGTGCGGCAACCTCTATCCGATCAAGGGTGACACCATTCGCGTCGACGTTCGAAGACTGTGTGACACTGCCTGCCACAGGTCGCGCCCCGGCAGCCCTTCCGATCACGTCCGCAAGGTTTGACGTGTCCGGTTCCTCGGGAGTCGGGTCGGGCATCGTGCCCATCGAGCCGCCACCGCCGCCGCCGCAACCGGACAGCGCGACCGCAAGCAACGTGCCGATCGCAAGGACGAGAACCGAAGTTGTGTGTTTCTTTAACATTGCTGACCCCTCCTTCTGAAGTCTCGACAAGACCGATACGACCCGGGTTCACCGGAAACCGTTACCCGCGGCACTAGAAATGGACTTGCAGGCCTGCGCCCACACCATGCTCCGGCTTGCCGTCGATCAGCATTCCGGCGTAGCCGACCCGGATTCGCCATTGTTCGGACGCCACCGCGTCGACGCTGACGCCCACCGCCAATACGGTCCGCGGCATTGCATCCGCGCGCACCTCGCTCGAGAAGCTCAGCAGGCGCTTCCTGGCGGACTGTTGGAGCGTGAACGTCGCGGCATCGCCATGGGTTCGGATTGCATTCAGGTCCACCGCCGGACGCCAGCGCACCGTGCGCGTCGCGCTCAGCCAATCGGCGGGAAGCAGACGCATGCCCGCCTTCCACCCATGGTAGCGTTGAGTTGTCTCCGGCACGGCCGCGTGGAACGTTGCGCCGCGCGCCCGGTATGCATCGCGCTCGACGACGCCGGAAAACAGCGTAGCCGACGGCTGCAGCCACATGCCGCCCAGATCGAAGCGGGCGGCCACACCCGCCTGGGAGTGTGTCAAGTTGATATCGAACGCGCCCGCCAAGGCGCCGCCCGCCACGGGGTTGGCGAATGCCGTCCGTCCCCGCCACACACCCCGGCCGATGCTGGCGCCCGCCGCCAGCGTTTCGCCGCGCCACAGGCCGCGCAGGACATACCGGCCGCCATCGAGCCGACCGGCCGTTCCCTCGTCCCGCAACGACGTCGACCGGTCGTGCGACGCTGAAACATCGATGCTGAGTTTGCGGCCGAAACGAGCGTCGAAGCCCGCGGTCGAGACCGGGCCGGTCCACGCCGGCGCCTTCCCGGTGACGGCGCGCGTCCAATCGCCGTGGCCGCCGGCCGATGTCCGTTGCGCGACACGCCACCCGCTCCCGGGAAACGCCAACAAACCCCCGAACGAAGCCTGTCCGTGGCCTGCCCCGTTCTCCGCATCGGCGAAGTGGCTGCCTTCATGGTCGAACAGGCCCTCGCCGGCGGACAGCATGGCTGTCAGGAGCAGCGTCCCTCCCGCGGAAGCCCCGACAGCGGTTGGAGGCGTGCACGACGCTTTGTCTGTCCCCTCCTCAGGCGACTGCAAGACAGCCCCGGACTGGACTACCGCAGCCCCGCGCGAACCGTCCGCCATGACCGCGATCGATCCGATGGTCGCGGAGCCTCCACCCTGCCGTTCGCTCTTGATTGCCACCTCACTGCCGACGGTCGTGATCGGCGTCCCTTCCGCTATGACGTTCTGCGCCATTTGCTGCAGGGTCGCCTGATCTGCCCGGGTCGCCTGATCAACGGTTTCATCCGCCTGAAGGTATATTTCCAACGCGGCCGGATTCCCTTGCCCATCCTGAGCCATGATCCCGCCGCCGGCGATGATTTGGGGTGGATCATCCTTGTTTTCGCCGGTCAGCACGGCGGCGACCCTGGCCCCGTCGTGTATCGTCATCGTGCCATCCGAACCAAGGTTGAAGTCCCCGGCGAACATCAAGATTCCGTCCTCGATGGTCGCGCTGCTGCCGGCGAAGTTCACGTCCCCGTTGAAGCGGGCGACGCCGCTGCCACGCTTGAACATTTCGCTCACACCCGTGATCGCGCCATCGAAGACAGAGGATTGAGTCACGAGCGTATCCGCTCCGCCGCCGAAGTCGATGTCACCGGTGATGGTGCTGTCGATGACCGACAGCGTGTCGTTGAACTGGTCGAACCTGATGGCGCCCATGATCGTACTGCCGTCGACGATCACGTCGGCGGGGCCGCCACGGAACCGGGCCGCGGTCGGCGCCTCAATCAGCGAGTTCCCCTGAATCCGCGCCGTGATCATCCCCGCCACCGTACCGCCGAAAATGCCGATGCCAGAGAACTCGTCGGCGGTCGTAGCCACGTAAGGGGCTTTGACAGTCCCGCCGTCCACAAGGATGCTGGCCTCGCCGACACCCGCCGTATAGGCCGAAATCCCCGCCGTGCTGCCGAGCACGCTAATGTCGCCACGGTTGATCGCCAGTGCGGTTGAATCCTCGGCTAGCGCCCGCAACCCGGTAGAGCCGGCGCCGGCGGTGGTCACTGTCCCTTCATTGATTGCCGTGGCCGTTCCCGAACCGTGCACGTCCGCTTGCATGCCCCTCGCTCTGAGGCCGCTGGTGTCGATCGTGCCGTGGTTCACCGCCCTGGCCTCGTTCCTCGCGAGCGCTGAGAATCCGTCAGCCCGGAGACCATAGGTCGTCCTCTCCTTCCAGGCATCGCCCGTCGTGGTAATCGTGCCGTGATTGGTGGCGATCGCAGTGTCGCCACGGGCCGCCAGTCCCATAGCTCCCAGACCTGTCGTGAGGATCGTCCCGCCGAGTTCATTGATCGCTTGCGCCGTCCCTGAAACCGCTTGCGTTGTCCCCTCGTCCGGACCCCTCGCGTCCGACCGCGCCTCGACCCCGTGTGCTGCAAAGCCGGCTTCGCTCGGATCGCCTTTAGTCGTCACCGAGCCTCGGTTAATGGCCACTGCGACGCCTGCCCCATCTTCGACTCTGGCCTGAACACCTCGCCCCCCTATGCCCCGGGTCTCCACCGTACCGCTGTTCTCCGCTCTCGCTACGGCATCGACAAGCTCTGCGGGAAGCAGTTCCCCGTCATTCTCAATCTTTGCGTACAACCCATAAGACCTGTTCGTCCCGGTATCGTTACCCGTGGTGAGAATGGAACCTCGATTGATCGCGATCGCGGTCCCGGCCTTCTTGGCGATTGTTGTGTCTGCTACTGCACTCGCGCCGCGGGCGGCATCGCCCCGAGTAGTGACGGTCGCGCCAGTTTCGTTGGTGACCATGACGGTTCCCAACGCATTGGTCATCCGGGCGGCTAGCCCCCTTGCCCTGTTGCCACTTGTTTCGATTGTTCCCCGGTTCACGGCGCTTGCGACAGCGTCACGGTGCTCCGAGTCGTTTACAACGAGAAGCCCGTCGGCGCTCTCGGCCACGGATATGATGGAGCCGCTGTTTACTCCCTCGATCCGCCCTGTATGGCCGGGATCACTCCGATTCCCAATCCACACGGTGTCGCCCGTCCTTTCCGGCGGGTGATGGACATCGCCAGTCAGCTCAACAAACACGTCGAGGTCATCCAGGTTTTCGAGGGAAAGCCGGAAACGGTCGAGATCGCCCACAATCTCCCAACGCAGAGGCACCACATGGTCGTCATCGAAGTGGACGTGAACATCGAATACGTCAACCTCGTCGTCATTCACATCGATCACGACCCAGGCGTCATCGTCGGGTTCAGGAAAGTCGTCGAAGGAGTCTCTGGTAACGGTATCCCCGTCCGTATCGCTTGTGCACACCGAACGCAGCTCCGCTTTCGAGAACGTACAATCAACCGTCGCCCCTGCGAATGCCGGTGCCAGTACCGTCGTTGCTACGAGCAGAACTCCCCCGCACAAGAAGTGTCCCACCATGTGCCGAACGTCCATGCGACCCATCGCGATGTCCCCAACTCCCATCACTAAGACCCCTTTCCGGTTACGTGCGGCCCGTGGCCGTTTAGTCACCTCGAAACGTGTGCACATCCGGAGAGGATTATCAATGAAGGAGAAGTATTTCGCAACATCCCATTTTATTTATTTTTATATGTAACATTTTGCCATATCGAGAGTCCGATCAAGCTTTGAAGAGCACTGGCTAGTCCATAACTTGGCAATGAGTGGCAACTTGTGTTGACGTCGGCGTGCGTCTCCTGAGGTGGTCCCGGAAAATCGGACAGGTTGCCAAGGCGTATTCCGACTAGAGAGAGGGATACGCGATGACGACACGGAGGCGATTCACGGGGGAGTTCAAGGCGAAGGTAAGCACAAGGTTCATCCGAACCAGATAAGCACTTGGAAGCAGCGGGCGTTGGAAGGGATGAAGCGACTTCGAATCGCAGACAAGCGTATCCTGAGCTTGGTCAAGGCGTTTCTCAAGGCCGGCGTCCTCTGCGAGGAGCAAACCAAACCGCGAGACAGTCACCGGCAGCGCATCGGCCTACGTATCCAGCACACTCGGATGAAAGAGCTCCTCCACCGGATACGGCGCCTCGATCAGCGTCTGGTCGGTCAGGTATTTCATGAAGCGTTCGAGGCTGGCGCGGTTGGCCGCAAGACCCGACGGCCAGATATCGGCGCCGAACAGGGTCTGCTCCTCCTCGAATTCGTTGCGCGCGAATGCCAGCTCGGAGTAGCCCGGGTCGTCATAGAATCCCGCCGCCTGGGTTTTGGAATCCTCCCACATGTCCATCAGCGCGCGCGGCAGGTCGGGGTGACGGTCGGCGACCTCCTGCTTGTAGACCAGCACGTGCATGATCGGATAATCGCCATATTTCTTAAAATAGCGGGCGCATTCCGCCTTGGTGTCGGGGAACAGCCGGTGGAGCGATCCGTCGCGCAAGCCCTCCAGCAGTTTTTCCGGCGGATGCGGGTGGATCATCATGGCAAGGTCGCCCTTGATCAGCGCGTCGGGGGCGCTGGGCTCGTCGATCAGGGTCAGATCGGCTGCCTCGCGACCCGGCCAGTCGACCAGCTCCACGCTCATGGTCTGCCAGTCGAGCTCCTGCCAGGGAACGCCATACTCGAACGCGAGGTCGCCCTTGGCCAGTACCGACATGGTGGTCTGGAAACTGCGGCAGCAGACCTTCCGGCCGATGAGATCCGCCGGCTTGTCGATGCCGGCGGCGGCGCTGACGAACATATGGTTCTGGCTGAACAGGCGGCGCGGGAACACCGGCGTCGCCGTGTAGTCAAGCCCGCGGCTCTTGGCGGTCAGATACGACGAAACCGACATCTCGCAAATGTCGAATTCCTCGCCGCGCATGAAGCGCTTGTGGCGGTCGATGCCGTCGCGCCGCGGCGGCGCCATGCCGACCTCCAACACCTTCAGGTCGATACCTTCCGGGGGCGAAACCATTCCCATGAAAAACGGGACGTGCCGGTCATATCGCTCAAGCGCGATGGTCAATTCCGTCGCCATA
>JAPOQB010000045.1 GCA_026710965.1 Deltaproteobacteria bacterium
GACTTCCGGTCCCTCCAACGATTGCGATTGAAATGGAATCTTGCATGTGAAGGCTCATAGCATGTTCGCGTCGGGTGCTACAAATTCGGCGCCCTTCGACTTCGCTCCGCTGACGCGGAGCTACGCTCAGGACGAACGGGGATGGTTTTTCTCGCAGCCGTTCGTCCCGAGCCCCTCCACAAGCTCAGCACAGGCACAGCGAAGTGAATGTCGAAGGACGCCCTTTCACCCCCGTTCGTCCTGAGCGTGGCGGAGCGAAGTCCAAGGGCGCCGTGCCATCCCCCCGTTCGTCCTGAGCGTAGCTCCGCGTCAGCGGAGCGAAGTCGAAGGGCGCCATCTTACGCTAGCCGCCGCGAAACAGGTCATCCGCCGCCGCCCGGATCAGCTCTTGCGCCGATCCGTCATGTTGCGGCAGCTCGCATCCGCGGACGATGGCGACGGGCACGTGGCTCGTCTTGCCCATGACGAGCTCCGCCGCGCCGGCTATCTGGTCGGCCACGGCCGTCACCGAGGCCTTGAGCTCGTACCCGTAGGGGTCTGTCTGCCCGCGGTAGTCGATGAGGGGTGCGATACCGGCCACGCCAATGGCGACGTCGGTGGTGCCCAGCCGCCAGGGCCGCCCGAAGGTGTCGGTGACGACGACGCCCACCTCCGTCCCGGTCAGTCCATGCACCTCTTCACGGATGCGCCGGGCGGAGCCGTCCGGATCCTTGGGCAGCAGCAGGGCGTGGTGGACGCCGATGTTCGAGAGGTCGATGCCGGCGTTGGCGCACACGAAGCCGTGATGCGTCTCCACCACGATGGTGCTGCGCCCCTTGGCGACGATACGGCGGCTCTCCCGCAGGATGAGCTCCAGCAGGCGGGGGTCCTTGTCGTCCAGCTCGGCGGAGAGCCTCAAGGCCTCGGCCGACGGGGTGACGGAGCGCAGGTCGACGCTACGGCCTTCGGCCTTGGATACGATCTTCTGGGCCACCACCAGGACGTCGCCGTCCTGCAACGCGAGTCCCAGCCCCGCGCATGCCTCCACCACCAACCGCCCCAGCCGGGCGCCGGGCTCGATCTCGCCGAGCCCCTCCACGCCGATGATCTCGAGGCGCCGCATCAGCCCGCGCCGGCAAAGAGGCTGCTGCCGTTGTCCCTCATGGCGGCGAGGCGGTCGTGAGTCCGCCCGCTCTCGATCCGGCAGACAAGTTGCCGGAGGTCGGCGGGCTCGTCGATGTCCAGCGCGATCCGCGAGTTCTCGACCACCCGGACGCCGGCCCCGCGGGAGGCGGCCTCGTTCAGATGGTAGCGGAAGCTGTCGTGACCGAAACGGAGCCGAAGGATGTCCGGCGGCGCCAGTAACAGGGCGTTGGTGCCCATGCGGTCATGGGAAGGCACCAGGATGGCGAAGGGCGGGTCCGGGTCGGCGGGCGCGGCCTGGAGCACGGAGTCCACATCCTCGGCACGCAGCAACGGGATATCCCCGGGCATGACCAAGGCGGCGTCCATGCCCGCTTCCTTCATGACGCCGAAGCCGAAGTGGACCGCGTCGGTCTCGCCGGTCTCATCCTGTTCCCGGATCACTTCAACGCCAAAGGCTGAGACCCAGCGCGCGACCTCATCCGACCCGGTCACGACAAAGGTCCGGCGGATGCCTTCGGCCCGGGTCACCTCGGTGAGCACGTCGTGCACCATGGCCTTCATCAGCTCCGAGCGCTCGGGCGGGCTGAGCCGCGACGACAACCTCTGCTTGGCCCCGTGAAAACCCTTGACCGGAATGAGCGCGCCAATCTTCATGATCGAACAGAAATCCATAGCACCGGCGGGCCGTGCCATCAAATGAGGAGAAGCCGATGTGTTGAGCTTCAGGACGAGAACCGCAGGATTTCCCGGGCCAGCCTTCTCTTGTCGTCCAGGGTGTCCATGCGGATCGACGTCGCCTTCACGTCGATGCCGAGCTTCTCGACGGCCGGTTGCAGATCCCGGTCCTCCGTGTCGATGA
>JAPOQB010000069.1 GCA_026710965.1 Deltaproteobacteria bacterium
CGACGACAAGGACTACATGGCGCTTGGGCTCTGGACATGGTGGGATGGCAGGCGGGCCTTCGCCGGCACCAGCGCGAGCGGCAATGACCCCTTCGACGCCGCGAAACTCGAAGCCCTGAAGCAGGTGAGTGGCTACGCCGGTCACGCCGTTGGGGTGTATGGCACGGAGGATACCGGGATTCAGCTCTTCACGGCCGACGTCAGATTCACCGTGAACTTTGGGAACGGCAGTGTTTCAGGAGTGCTGACGAACGGAAAAGACAAGGCCACTGGGGCGAGTATATTCACGAATCTAAAACTCAATAGCAACAGCCTAGATGCGTTCTTCAAGGGGAGCCTCGCCGGCGAACACCTCGCCGGAAAGTGGGGTGGACAGTTCTTCGGCAAAGGAGCTGACGGCGAGCGTCCCGGGTCTATTGGTGGAACCTTCGGAGTTGCAACGTCAGACAAGAGCAGGGGCCTAGTGGGGATGTTCGGCGCGTACAGGGAGTAGCATGGATGCGCTGACGCTCTCTAGATCTCTTGGCCTGTCGGCCCCGGGGTCACCGCGAAGGGAACGGTTGTCATGTTCCTGGGCTACTTCGCCCGCGGCCTGGGTGCCCATCAACGAGCTGACGGAGGAACAGCTCAAGAAGGTGCCAGGGGACTGGGAAGAGGACCTGATGCCCTTGTCTCAATTGCATCATTGAGACAAGGGCATGCGGAGAAGGCCCCTTGAGTCCTGGCTGCCTCCAGGGGGAGCGAATCCTTCCCCGCATGCCCTCGGGTTATTCGCCCGGACTTGGGGAGCTACCTCTTTGCCCATGAACAAGCTCTTGTATTCGGCGGAGACCCGACATGGGCCTTTGGCCGATGGGTACGGCGGAGACGCTAAGACAACCCGCCAAACTTGTTGTCAAGCTAAAGGATCGGAAACGGCGAAACAGGGGACGGGAAGGTGTTGGACCGGCGTACGAGCAAGCGAAAGCCCGATGATGACGGCTGTTTGGTGCGCGGACGCATCCCGTAGCGGGATCGGCGTAGATTGCCGTGGTTTCATGGTTGCGGTTGCCGAGAAGCCGCCCAACCGCGAGTCCGGCCTCCTCCCGGACGCTGCGCCGGAATGCGATCTCGTCCCACCTGAGGTTGATCCTTTCGTCCGCGGGATCCGCTCCAGCAGTTCCGACGCCGACCCGTCGGCCGGGTTTGTTTCACCACCTTGCCACGCACGGCGAGGTCTGACACCAAGCGGCACAAGAGGCTGACAACGTTCGGCGCCTCTGCCACTCGTTTGTCGACCGCCACAGACATTCGGCGTTCATTCGTCCGGTGGTCCCAGATCGACAAGCAGCGCTTGGACGATCCGGCGCAGCTCGGGCAGATGGTTCTCGGCATTATCCCATACACGCTCGGGCATCACACTGGCATAGCCATGTATCAACAGGTTTCGGAAGTCTACGATCCGTCGGTGACGGGGTATCCGTTCAGCAAGATCAGGGCGGATCTTCTGCAGGCGGTTCAACGCCTCGCCGATGATCTCGAACTTGCGTTCGACCGCCGCCTGCGTCAGGGCATCGCCGGCGTAAGCGCCGCGGTCCATGCCTTCGATGAACTGCTCGATATCGGCCCCAGCTTGGTCGATATCCGACAGCAGGACGCGAGGATCAGCCAGCATAGACGAGTTCGCGCGACCGTTCGATGGCCGCACGCAGATACGGGTTGTGAACCGTGCCGGACTCGACAAGATCAACCGGGCGGCCCAGCGTGCGGCGCAGGGCTTCGGCGAGGTCAAAGAACTGGTCGAACGGCGCCATCCCGCCGTCGGAATTGAACTCCACGAGGAAGTCGGCATCGCTGGACTGTGGATCGAAGTCCGTGCCGCGCGCCGCGGATCCGAACACTTCCAGCCGCGCTACGCCGTAGCGCCGGCAGAGTTCCGCCAAGTCTTCCTTCTTGTTAGCAATTGCGGCGTGCATGACCGACCCTCCCGCGGCGGCGGAAGACGATTCCAGTCCCCGACTACATCGTCGCAACGCCTCGCCAGAACCTGTTTCAACCGATCGGGCACGACCGCTACTTCGGCTCGGCGCTGTCCAGTTGGAACCTGAGAGAATACGGCGAACCCTTCATGATTTTCCACACTACTCCTACATCAACAGAAGGAGCACGGCAATGGCAAGACAGAAGGCTACCGCGCAAGGCATCACCGCGAGGTGCGGTCGGTATTCCTCGGCGGCTAGAGCTAACGCAGGATGTAGGGCTAGATCTTGGCTAGCACGCCAGGCAGCGTGTGCTTAACCCAAGGGACTTGAAGAGGTAGGCAAAATACCCCACAACCAACTTCGTAGCAGGTTGAAGAACGATATATGAGGATCGGATACATCCACTCACCCACGCTCTTTCCAGCCCGCCTTGGAAACTCCGCATACTGATCACAAAGTCGCCCACCTCCACATGACGCCGTTTCTCCAGGTGCCGTAGTATCTTGACAATCTTCCTTCCAATCTTCTTTTCATAATCCGCTTGCGCTATCACACCGTATGCTTGGGTGGCTGAGAGTTGAATATCATTAGGCCTAGCCAGTTCTTTTCGCGGACAAGCAGAACGCGGCGCAGCGGCTGCTGGAAGCGGGAGACTTGGCGCTGTCGGTGCAGGTGCTGCAAGAGTTCTATCACCAGGCAACGCGCGCCAACCGCCGGGGAGCGATCAGCCTGGACCACGCGCTGCGATTCATTGAGAGCATCAGCCACTTCCCGGTGCAGGATGTCACCTTCGAAGTGTTCCGCGCCGGCGTCGTTATCAGCCGGCGCTTCGGGCTGTCATACTGGGACGGGGCGATTCTCGCGGCGGCGCGCGTCCTGGGCTGCGACGCGGTCTATTCCGAGGACCTGAACCCGCAGCAGGACTACGACGGCCTCCGGGTCATAAACCCGTTTGTGGAAGAATCACCAGCCTGATGCCCACCGACACCTCCGAACGCGGCCTCGAACGCCTCATCTGCACCGCGCTGGCCGGCCATCCCTGCGAGCCGCCCGCGGCGGGCACGGTGGCCGAACCGCCGGCAGGCTACGGCGGCGTGGGCTGGAACGGCGGCAACTTCCACGACTACGAACGCGAGTACTGCGTCGATCTGGTACAGCTCTCGGCCTTTCTGCATGCCACCCAACCCAAGGCCGCGGCATCGCTGGGACTGTCCGAAGACGGCCCGACACGGCGCAAGTTTCTGGCCCGGCTCCAGGGCGAGATCTCCAAGCGTGGCACCATCGACGTGCTGCGCCGTGGCATCAAGCATCAGGCGCATGACCTGGAACTGTTTTACGGAGAACCCTCGCTGGGTAACGAAAAAGCGCAGCAACGCTTCATCCAGAACCGCTTTACGGTCACCCGCCAGTTGCATTACAGCCGCGATGAAACCCAGCGGGCGCTGGACATCGGGTTGTTCATCAACGGCCTGCCGGTTTTCACCTTCGAGCTCAAGAACAGCCTGACCAAGCAGACCGTGGACGACGCGGTCTGGCAATACAAGAAGGACCGCGACCCACGCGAGAAGCTGTTCGAGTTCGGCCGCTGCGTGGCCCACTTTGCCGTGGACGAGAGTGAGGTCCGTTTCTGCACCCACCTCCAGGGCAAGTCCTCGTGGTTCCTGCCCTTCGACCGGGGCTGGAACGACGGCGCGGGCAACCCGCCCAACCCGAATGGGCTCAAGACCGACTATCTGTGGCGCGGCGTACTGGCCCGGGAGAGCCTGACCAACATCCTGGAGAATTATGCCCAGGTGGTGGAGTCAAGGGACGAGAAGAGCGGCAAAAAGAAGAAAACCCAGGTCTGGCCGCGCTACCTCCAGCTCGACGTCGTACGCCGGCTGCTGGAAGACGCCGGGACGCGC
>JAPOQB010000044.1 GCA_026710965.1 Deltaproteobacteria bacterium
CCGGGAAAACCGGACGTACGGAATTTCAGGGGGGATGCTGGAAACGTGGTCTATGGTGGAATTGCGCACCCACCCGCGATCGAAAGAGCGGGAGCGGACAAGCCTCCACCTAAGGATGCGCGCGCCAGTGTCCTACCCGACTCCCCATCATACCAAACTCGCCCGCTCCCGTTGATGGGACGTCAAGTTTTCACACGGCCTGAGTTGCCACCAACACTGGTAGCGCAACCAACCGGGTTCGCCGGCGCAACGCGTCAGCTTGCCCATGTCCACATGCGGCCTGACTGTCTTCGCCGCCAAGTGGACGGGAAGCACAATGGGCTCGCTTCCGCTATCCGTCGCCTTTCAATTGGGGCCATGTTGTCTTTTTCCCAGAAGGCGACGCGGACTTGTGCGATCGTCAAGTCTCTTCGCCGTCTCCAGGTTGGCGCCCTGGAGTTGGGCGTGGAGTCGCCGTTATTGATGTCACCGCATGAAACTCAAGGCGTAAGCTACGCGTCAGAAACAGGACGGCCCGTGCGCCGGGACTTCACCCAAGGTTGGGAATGTTGAAGGTTCCCCTGGGTTTGCACCCCCAACTGGCAGGAAAGGGGCGTCCCGACGCACGGGCCGAGAGGCTTAAGCCAATAATTTTCGTTGAGAGTGGCGCCGAGGGCATCACCATGGCCCAGTGTTTCACCACCTTCCAATTTGGTCGCCAACCTAGCAAATTCCCCAGAGGGGAGCAATGCACCGGTTCAGATTGGATGACCAGTGTGGACACCTAGAGTGTACGGGCGTGTACGAGCTTCGTAAGAGAGGTTGCGTCAAAACACCTCCACGAGCTGCCAAACCACGCCGTTTCTTCAATGAATCCTTTATCGTCAACTACCGCACCGGTCACGGCGGCAGGAAAGCCCCCAACAAGCGCATCGTGGTCGCGCCGTATGCAAGGTCACAACAGATCAAGCACGGCGGATTGCGCAGAACATCCTTAGAGGTTGTCGAAAGTCTTGGGTTGGCGCTTCGAGTCCCGGGCTCTATGAATGGAGGGCGCGGTGGCGTTAAGCCCAGCATAGACGGAAACTGTGCATGCGAGCATTAGGCGTGCCCCGGCCGATACCTGACTGCCGTTGCCCGAGACGTCGTCCAGCACCTGCCCGAGGCGGGTGAGATCGGCGTCGGTCAGTAATCGTTCGCGCTTGCGCCTGGGTTTCATCGGGATGGAGTGGCAGGGCTCGTCATGGTCCTCGGGGACCATGTTGGTCATCGCCGAGGTCTCGCAGAGGCTCTCGTGCAACGCCATGACGTGGCTGCGTTCCACCGCAGCGATCGGCAGCGGGCCGAGCGCCGACACGATGTGGCGGTGGACGACGGTGCGCGCCGTCCTCTGCGTCTTCGGCTTGCAGCGGACGGCGACATACTCTACGAGATAACGCTCGGCGAGGTCGGCGATCTTCGGCCCGCCGGCGTATTTCGCCGGGCGCGGCGGCGGAACCGACTCCTCCCCGGCCTTGACCCGCACGATGATGAGCGTGGCCCGCTGCTGAGCATCGGTGCCGTCAATTGACAGGCGGGTTTCCCGGCCGTCCCCCGGTCGACCTCTCCGGCATCAGCTGGACACGAAACCGGCGATTGACCCCGGCCCGGCTAGCGCTACGGGGACTTTCCCCGAAGCACCAAACTGACACGACATGGTGACACGACATGGACATGAGCGACACGCGACAGGCTTGCGTAGGAATACCCTTGGATTAAACGAACC
This sequence comes from Deltaproteobacteria bacterium, assembly GCA_026710965.1. GTDB lineage: Bacteria > Desulfobacterota > Binatia > UBA9968 > JAJDTQ01 > JAJDTQ01. Next base: position 1,745 of record JAPOQB010000044.1, read on the forward strand.
CGCTTTCGGATTGATTACGTATTTGCCGTAGCTTCAGTTAACTAGTTGATATTAAACGGTAATTTATCTAAACTTATATACCGACATGACACCTCCCGTCCCGGGGCCCAAACCCCCGATGCCATTTCCTACCCTCAATATTCGCGATAAGCTAACCGTAAGCGGTCGTCCTGAGCCCTTTCGACAAGCTCAGGACAGGCGTAGCGAAGCGAAGTCCTTAACCGTTCGCCCTGAGCGTAGCAATGCGGAGTCCCTAACCGTTCGCCCTGAGCCCTTCGTCAAGCTCAGGACAGGCGTAGCGAAGCGAAGTCGAAGGGCGCCATTGCTGCTGACGCCCATTTCCCAACCCCATACCGGAGGAATCCCATGAGCGAGTTGACCGAAGAAAAATGCGTGGCATGCCGGGCGGATGCCCCGGTGGTCACACAAGACGAAGTGCGCGAGCTAAAGCCGCAAATGCCCGAGTGGGCCTTGATCGACGAAGACGGGATCCCCAAGCTGGACCGGCTCTTCAAGTTCAGGAACTTTACCCAGGCGCTGGCCTTCACCGCCGCCGTGGGCGACATCGCCGAGTCGGAGGGGCACCACCCGAGGATCGTCACCGAATGGGGCCGGGTCCGGGTCACCTGGTGGACCCACAAGATCCGCAACCTCCACCGCAACGACTTCATCATGGCCGCCAAGACCGACCAGGCCTACGGCGAGGCCGGATGACGTTCCCGCGCATCCTCACGATCATTGACACGCGCCGACATCTTGCCGTATTCACTTGAACACGAACGATGAACACCTTTTGGAGGTAACGCCATGGCAGCCTATCCCGTCCTCGATGCCGACTCGCACATCCGCGAAACCGTGGATGACTACCGCTCGCGCATTCCCGAAGAGTTCCGTCGTATCCGCCAGGGGTTCTTTCCCAGCGACACTTGGGACCGCTTTCTCGGGCGCATGGGGAAGCAGACCATCGGCGCGGACGGGTACACCGAGGACATGGACGTCGAGGGGATCAACCTCACCGTCACCTACCCGACCATGGGGCTGAGCCTGAGCCTGGTGCCCCAGAGCAACCTCCAGAAAGCGCTGGCGCGGGCCTGGAACGACTACATCGGCGAGATCCAGCAGCAGAACCCCCGGATGAAGGGCATCGCCACCGTGTGCCTGAAGGACGTGCCCGCGGCCGTGGAAGAACTCAACCGCGCGGTCACCAAATGGCACCACCCGGGCGTGATGTTCCACACCCACGGCCACAAGAAGAACCTCGGCGCCGAGGAGTTCTGGCCCATCTACGCCGAGGCCGAGCGCCTGGGCATCCCGGTCTGCTTCCACGGCAACTCCTGGGGCGCCGAGGGCCAGGAGCGCTGGGAAACCTTTCTCCAGGCCCACACCGTGAGCTTCTCCTTCGAGATCATGCAGGCGTTCCTCGGGGTCATCACCTCCGGGCTGATGGAGCGATTCCCGAACCTGAAGGTCGGTTTCTTCGAAGCCGGGTGCGGCTGGCTGCCCTACTGGCTCGACCGCATCGACGAGCACTACGAGCGGCGCAGCGAGGAAGCGCCGCTGCTCAAGGGCAAGCCCAGCGAATACGTTGCCAGCGGCCGGGTGTACGTGAGCTTCGACCCCGACGACCCCATGCTGCCCTACTGCATGGACCGCTACGGCGACGACATGTGGCTGTTCGCCGCCGACTACCCGCACTGGGACACCATCTGGCCCAACGCCACCAAGGAAGTCCGGGAACGCACCGACATCTCCGAGGACCAGAAGCGGAAGGTCTTCTTCGACAACTGCAACCGGTTCTACAGCCTCGGGCTGGAGGCGTA
>JAPOQB010000043.1 GCA_026710965.1 Deltaproteobacteria bacterium
GGCGCGGGCCCACAAGGGCATGGGATTCGTGCCGCAGACCGACAACGTGTTCCGCTCCATGAGCGTCCAGGAAAACCTGGAAATGGGAGCGTTCGTGCGAGACGACGACATCTCCGGCAGTCTGGACGAAGTCTACGGCCTGTTTCCGGCGCTCAGGGACAAGCGACGGCAGCCGGCCGGCGAGCTCTCCGGCGGTCAGCGCCAGCAGGTGGCCATCGGCCGGGCCCTGATGAACCGGCCCCGGGTGCTGATGCTCGACGAGCCCAGCGCGGGCGTGTCGCCCATCGTCAGCCACGAGCTGTTCGAGCGTATCGTCGACATCGCCCGGAGCGATGTCGCGGTCCTGATCGTGGAGCAGAACGCGCGGCAGGCCCTGGAGCTTGCGGACAAGGGCTACGTGCTGGTGCAGGGGCGCAACCGCTTTACCGGGACCGGCGAGACGCTGCTGGGCAATCCCGAGGTCCGGAAGTCGTTTCTCGGGGGATGACCGTTGGAGGATGTCGTCAACGCGGTCGTGCTCGTCACCAATTTCCTGGTGGTCCCCGCCACCGCCTACGGCTGCCAACTCGCCCTGGGCGCCCTGGGCGTCACCCTGGTGTACGGCGTCCTGCGCTTCTCCAATTTCGCCCACGGCGAGATCATGGCGTTCGGCGCCATGGTCACCGTCCTGGTCACCTGGCTGCTGCAGTCCTGGGGCGTGGGCTTCGGGCCGCTGCCCACCGCGCTGCTGGCGCTGCCCGCGGGGATGGCGGTCACCGCCGGTCTGTGCCTGCTGATGGACCGCTGGGTGTTCCGGTTCTACCGGCGGTCCAAGGCGCCGCCGGTGATGCTGCTGGTGGTGTCGGTGGGGTTGATGTTCGTCATCAACGGGCTGGTACGCTTCGTCATCGGGCCGGCGGATCGGGTGTTCACCGACGGCACCCGCTTCCTGCTCACGGTGCGGGAGTTCAAGGCCCTGACCGGACTGTCCGAGGGGCTGGCCGTCAAGACCACCCAGACCCTCAGCGTGGTGGTGGCGGTGGTGCTGGTGGCGGCGCTTTTTTGGTTCCTTGAACGGACGCGCACCGGCAAGTCCATGCGCGCATTTTCCGACAATGAAGATCTCGCGCTGCTGTCCGGGGTGAGCCCGGAGAAGGTCGTGGCGGTCACGTGGCTGATCGTGGGCGCCCTGGCGGCGGTGGCGGGCACGCTCTACGGTCTGGACAAGAGTTTCAAGCCCTTCACCTTTCTGTCGCTGCTGCTGCCCATCTTCGCCGCCGCCATCGTCGGCGGCCTGGGCAATCCGCTGGGCGCCATCGTCGGCGGCTTCGTGGTGGCCTTCTCCGAGGTGTTCCTCACCTATCCCTACCGGAAATTCCTGGCGTATCTCGGACCCGAGGGCTGGCGGCCGGACGGTCTGATGCAGTTCCTTTCCACCGACTACAAGTTCGCCGTGTCGTTCGTCATCCTGGTGGTGGTGCTGCTGGTGAAGCCCACCGGGGTCTTCAGCGGGAAGTCGTCATGAGCGACCTCCCCGCGACCCTGTCCGCGCGCGTCGGCGGGATGTTGCGGGCTCCCCGCAAGTCCGCGCTGTTCGCCGCCATGGCGGCGCTGATCTGCCTCGTCGGCGTGGCGCAGAGCTGGTCGCTGGCGCTGGCGATCCTGAACCTGTGCCTCATTTCGGCCATCATGACCCTGGGGGTGAACATCCAGTGGGGCTACGCCGGCCTGTTCAACGCCGGGGTCATGGGATTCGCCGCCCTGGGCGGGCTGGCGGCGGTGCTGGTCTCCATGCCTCCGGTGAGGCCCGCCTGGCAGGCCGGGGGCGCGGGCGTGGTGCTGGCGCTGGCGGCGGCGGCGGTCACCATCGTGGCGGCGGTGCTGGTCCACCGCCGGATCCGCCAACCGCGCTACCGGAAGCTGGCGGTGGCGTTGGTCGCCGTCGCCGGCTGCTTCGCCGCCCGGGCACTGTTCGATCCCGCGGTGCGCGCCATCGAGGCGGTGGACCCGTCCGTAACCGGTTACCTCGGCGGGTTCGGCCTCCCCATCGTCTTTTCGTGGTTCGTGGGCGGCGCGCTGGCGGCAGGCGCGGCCTGGGCCGCCGGCAAGATCAGTCTCGGCCTTCGCGCCGACTATCTTGCCATCGCCACCCTGGGCATTTCCGAAATCATCGTCGCCTTTCTCAAGTACGAGGAGTGGCTCTCCCGGGGGGTCAAGAACGTCTTCGGCCTGCCGCGTCCGGTCCCTTACGAAGTGGACCTGCAGAACGCCGTGTGGTTCCAGGAGTGGGCGGCGACCCTCGGGATATCGCAGGTGGACCTGTCTTCCATTGTCGTGAAGCTGTGCTACGCGGCGCTCTTCGCCCTCGTGCTGGTGGTGCTGATGTGGCTCTCCGAAGCGGCGCTCCGGGCACCGTGGGGCCGGATGATGCGTGCCATCCGGGACAACGAGACCGCGGCCGAGGCCATGGGCAAGGACGTCACCGCCCGTCACCTGCAGGTCTTCGTGCTGGGCTCGGCGGTGATCGGCATCGCCGGAGCCATGCTGGCGACCCTGGACGGGCAGTTCACGCCCACCACGTACCACCCGTTGCGCTTCACCTTCCTCATCTGGGTCATGGTCATCGTCGGCGGCTCCGGCAACAACTGGGGCGCGGTGCTGGGCGGTTTCGTGGTGTGGTACTTCTGGGTGGAGGCGGAGCCCATGGGTCTGTGGCTGATGGATTTCATCACCTCCCCGTTTGCCCCGGACAACCCCGTCAGGAGCCATCTCATGGAGAGCGCGGCCCACATGCGCCTGGTGGTCATGGGGCTGGTGCTCCTGCTGGTCCTGCGCTTCGCGCCACGCGGTCTGATACCGGAGGAGCGGCGTTAGCCCGCA
>JAPOQB010000042.1 GCA_026710965.1 Deltaproteobacteria bacterium
GGCTCCTGCGGCACCGGCTCCCGGGTCACCTCGATGGGAAGGCAGCAGTTGAGTCGCAGGCTCTCCGGTGAACGCCCGGCTTCTTCGGCGTGGCGCCGGGCGTTGTCGAACCGCGCCGCCAGTTCATCGGGCTCGATGCGCACGAAGTAGGGGAACCAGGCGTCGCCGTAGCGCCCGGCGCGCCGCTGGGCCCGCCGCCCCTCTCCGCCGATCCACACCGGGATGCCCTCGGGCCGGCGGGATTTGGGCAGAAAACTGACATCCTCGAACCGGTAGAACTCGCCGGAGAAGCTCGAATGCTCGGTGCTCCAGACCTCTTTCAGCACTTCGAGCTGCTCGTCGGTCCGGCGGCCCCGGTCCGCGAACGGCGCCTGCAGCGCCCGAAACTCCTCTTCCATCCAGCCGACGCCGACGCCCAGAATGAACCGGCCGTTGGAGAGATGGTCCAGGGTCGCGGCGATCTTGCCCCAGACCAGCGGCTGGCGGTAGGGCAGCACCAGGACGCTGATGCCCAGCTCGACGCGGCTTGTGCACGCGGCGAGGAACGTCAGGCAGGTCAGGGAATCGAGAAAGGGGCGGTCCGGCGGGACGATGAACGCGCCGTCCTTGCCATAAGGGTAGGGCGTGTCGATGTGCCACGGAATGATGATGCGGTCCGCCGCCCAGATGGAGTCGAACCCCCAGGACTCCGCGCTCTCGGCCGCCTGGCGCAGGGTCTCGGGAGTGGCGGCGCGTCCCGAAATCGGCAGGAAAACTCCGGTTTTCGTGGTGTGGCTCCGTTCGAAGGAATGCGGTCAGTGGTTGAAGTACTAGCGGAACAACAACAAGGGTGTCAAATCAGCCGAGGTTGACGCGGGCGGTGCAAAGCGGCTATGGCTTTGCTGGGCTCGGTGCGGCAACGGGCGCCGGCTTGGCCGGCTCTTGATGCCGACGGGGGCACGAACAACACACAAGAGGGAGAACCACCATATGGCAAAGGCCAGCAGGACGGAAAAGAAGCAGGCAGAGTACGGGTCGGACGTGGTCGTCGATATGCTCAAGGCCTTCGACATCGAGTATACGGCCTTCAATCCCGGAGCGAGCTTTCGCGGCATCCATGACTCCATCGTGAACTACGGCGGCAACCACCACCCGGAGGTGATCTTCTGCTGTCACGAGGAAATCTCGGTGGCCATCTCCCACGGCTACGCCAAGGCCACGGGCAAGCCCATGGTGGCCATCCTGCACGACGTGGTGGGCCTGCAGCACGGCAGCATGGGGATCTTCAACGCCTGGTGCGACCGGGTCCCGGTGATCTGCCTGGGCGGCACCGGGCCGGTGGATACCACCATCCGCCGCCCCTGGATCGACTGGATCCACACGGCGCTGACGCAGGGGAACCAGGTCCGCGACTACACCAAGTGGGACGACCAGCCGGCCACGCTGGAGAGCATTCCGGAATCCTTCATCCGCGGCTACCGGCTCGCCGTCACGGAGCCCACGGCGCCCGTGTACATCAACTACGATGCCGGCCTGCAGGAAATGGCCATGTCCAAGCAGATCGAGATTCCCGACGTGACCCGGTTCGCGCCCCAGGCCCCGGTACAGGGGAACCC
>JAPOQB010000041.1 GCA_026710965.1 Deltaproteobacteria bacterium
ACCACGCCGGTCCAGGTCATGGCCTCGGCGATGAACCCGTAGGCGGCGTCGCCGGCCTGCTGCGAACCCATGGCCTGCATGATGTTGGCGACGAACTGGCCGGGCGAGTAGACCAGCACGTTGTCCTCGTCGGCGAAAAGGCGCTTTCTGTCCCGGCCCATGCGCTCCTCGAGGCCCGGAGAAAGAGGCTCGCCGCGGGACGGGAAGGTGTGCATGCCCAGCACCATGCCCAGCTCCTCGAACTCTTTCCACAAGGGGTCGAACTCGGGGAAGGTGGGGTAGCGGTCGAGGGCGATGATGGGCCGCACCAGCGCCGATTTGAAGCCGCGCTTGGCCACCCGCCGGAGCTCGTCGATGGCCCGGTCCACGTCCTGCAATGGCAGCACCGCGGCGGGATACATCCGCTTCCGGTCCGCGCCGCAGTAGTCGTAGACCCAGTCGTTGTAGGCCCGGGCGCACAGGTGGGCGGCCTCGGCGTTCTCCACCAGCGGCAGGTAGACGAAGGTCGAGGGGAAGATCATCACCTGGTCGATGCCCGACGCATCCATGTCCTTGAGCCGCACATGCGGGTCCCGGGCGCTGGCGTTGCGGCCCACCGTCTCGTCCCATTCCTTGGTGCCGGGCTGGACGCTGCCGATCTCTTTCTTGGTGAGGCCCGGGTGCCACGTCTCCGCGGGATATTTCCACTCGTTGGGGCTCCGGAAGCTGATGCGCGAGTTCCGCACAAGCACGAGGCGGTCCGCGTCCCGGTAGAAATGCGACTTGGCCAGCGAGCGATGACGCTCGGGAATGTACTTGTCCCAGACCTCCGGGGGCTCGTAAATGTGGCTGTCACAGTCGAAAACGGGAAAGTCCTTGGTACGACCCTTGGCGGTGTAAGCCATGATGACCTCCTGGCGGTGGGTTGCGATGCTATTCGGGCTCCATGACAAATCCGTCCTGGGTTGTCAAATCGAGCATGTGGCTCCGGTTCCTGGCGGGCCGTCCGGAGCAATCAGAATGGCGTCCTTCGACTTCGCTTCGCTACGCTCAGGATGAACGGTGATGCAAGTGTTTCCGTTCGTCCTGAGCCCTTCGACAAAGCTCAGGACAGGCTTCGCGAAGCGAAGTCGAAGGACGCCATCTACTCCCGTGGGATCAGGTGCACGTCCTCCGGGCGCCATCCCACCCGGAGTTGGCCGGGCCGCGCCACCGCGGCGGCCTGCGCGCCCGGGACACGGATTCGCAGCGGCAGAGAACCGATGCGGCCGATGACGAGCACGCTGTCGCCATAGTGCACCGATCCTTCCACGGACATGTCGAACACGTTGAGCCCTTGCTCGGTCTCGTTTGGATGGATGAGGCGAACGTCCTCCGGGCGCACCAACGCGTGGACATGAAGGCCGCGGATGCCGCCGTCCGGGGGCCCCACGGTCATTGCCCCGAGCGAGTCCACCGTCAGCGTGCCGGCGGCGGCGTCCACGATCGTGGCGTCGAAGAAGTTGCTGTCGCCGATGAAGTTCCCGACGAACCAGGTGGCGGGCCGGTGATACATCTCCAGCGGCGGCGCGAGTTGCTCGATCTTGCCGTCGTTGAAGACGGCGACCCGGTCCGACATGGTCATGGCTTCGGTCTGGTCGTGGGTCACGTAGATGGTGGTGATGCCGACCTCGCCGTGAATGCGCTTGATCTCCACCTGCATCTGCTCGCGGAGATTTTTGTCGAGTGCGCCCAGGGGCTCGTCCAGCAGCAGCACATCGGGCTCGAAGACCAGCGCGCGGGCCAGCGCCACCCGCTGTTGCTGACCGCCGGACAGCTCCCGCGGGTATTTGACGGCGAACTCCGCCAACCCCACCAGTGCCAGCGCCTTTTCCACCCGCGGCCGGATCTGGTCACGCGGGAACTTCCGCATCCTGAGCGGGAAGGCGACGTTGGTCTCCGTGGTCATGTGCGGGAACAGCGCGTAGTTTTGGAACACCATGCCGATGTTGCGCCGGTAGGGCCGGACGTTGGCCAGCGAACGGCCTTCCAGCTCCAGAGCGCCGGCGGTGAGCTCCTCGAACCCACAG
>JAPOQB010000040.1 GCA_026710965.1 Deltaproteobacteria bacterium
CCGCCACCTCCGCCACCGCCACCACCGCCACCTCCGCCACCGCCACCACCGCCACCTCCGCCACCGCCACCACCGCCACCTCCGCCACCGCCTCCGATGCCCACGCCGCGCCCGGCGGACCTGACGGACAAGTTCAACATCAAAGCCGGCGACGATGCCGTAGCGGCCCGGCGGGGGTTCGCAGCCTTCGAGGACAATACGCTCATCGATCCGCTCCTCGAGGGACACATGCTGTCGTACGACGGCACCACGGAGGGCGTGACGGGGATCAGACAGGACCTCGGCCTTCCGGTCACGGGCACGGACTTCTCGGATGCCTCGGGGCTGACGGCAGCGTTGTCGATGATCGACCATACTTACTTCGACAGAAATGGTGGCTATGGGGATGGAGCTGGGTTTCGTTTCGGAGAGGACGGAGGACCTGCTTATACGAACTGGGTCGACGGCGTACTCTTCGCGACCTACTATGATTTTGACGAGAGTGTTGCCCCATTCGTCCTGGGCGTCCCGTCGGAAAGCAATCCCGGCCGCGAGGGTACGGAGGATACGGCCGTCTGGAACGGCAAGGTGGTAGGCAGAAAGCCGGATCCGATCGGTCACCTGGAGGGAAAAGCCAAGTTGACCTACGACTTCGGCGACGCGAGCCTCGATGTCCTGTTCAACCAGCTTCTCTACTGGGGGCGGGGTGGAACGGCCGCGGTAAGCGACAAGAGCTGGGCCGATCTTTCCGTCTCGAACGGGGTCTTTGGCGATTGTTCGGGAAGCGGGGACTGCATTCGAGGCCGGTTCTTCAATGACCACCAGGGTACGGCGGCAGAGTCGGTCGGAGGCGTTTTCCGGTACGGCGAACTGAGGGGCGCCTTCGGCGCCGGGCGGGAATGAAGAGGCGATGCAGCAGCCACCCGGCACGGGCAGGTACGAAGGCGCATTCTACAGCCCGGAGGCGGTGGAAACCGCGGGCCAAGGGTGGCTCATCGAAGCCTTCCCCGATCCCGCCCTGGGAGATATGGTAGTGGTCGGCGGCTTCGGCGCCCGAAGACAGCAGCCGTGAAGCTCCGCGCATCCTGGATGGCAACATGCAACCGCGACTGACCCTGTCCTGTGGCGAATACAAGCGGACCCGCGCCCTGCTCGACGGGCGCGTGACGGTGGCGGGGCACGACATCGAGGTCGTAGCCGACCCGTTCCCGCCCGCCGGGATCCTCGGCGACTACCAGTATCCGCGTACACTGCGGATGCTGGACGAAAGGGCCTTCGACATCTGCGAGATGGGCATGGCGCCCCTCGTGACCGCCCGCTCCCAGGGCGTTCCGCTCGTCGCGATCCCGGTCTTCCACTACCGTCGCTTCCGTCATCCCTACATCTTCTGCCGGGGCGCGGCGGGCATCGAGAAGCCCGCGGACCTCGCGGGGCGGCGGGTGGGCGTACGACGCCTGAACCTGAGCGCCGGCCTGTGGGCGCGGGCGCTGCTGACGCACGACTACGGCGTGGACCTGGACGACATCACCTGGGTGGTGACGGTGGACGTGCCGTTGCGGGACGAGGTCCGCGACCGTCTCGATGTGGAGCTGGTGCGTCCGGGCGAGAACCTCGAGGAGCTGCTGGCGCGGGGGGAGATCGATGCCATGATCGAGGCCTCCAGCCTGAGCGCGGAGGCGCGGGAGGCGGCCGGTGTGCGACGGCTGCTGGGGGAGGACACGCGCCAACTCGAAGTAGACTACTACGCGCGTACCGGCTTCTTTCCCATCATGCACACCATCGCCGTGTGGAGGGACGTGGCCGAGCGGCACGAGGGTTTGTGCCGGGCGCTCTACGACGCCTTCCTTCGCGCTCGTGCCGTGGGGAACCGCGGCGGCGAGCCGAACTCACGCTATGTCCTGGCTTCCGAGGAAGAGGGGTGGTGGGATTCGCTGACTCCGGAACAGGCGGACATCCTGTGCGGCGGCCCCGGGCGTCCGAGGGACCCCTGGAGCTACTCCCTCGACGAAGACGGCAAGACCGTCGAGGCCTTTCTCGAATACGCCTACGAGCAGGGCCTCACGCCGGAGCGCTACCGGACCGACGACCTGTTCGTCGTGCCCGGGGAATGACGGGTCGGGGGCTTGAGTCCCGCTACCCGGCAGCGATTCTTCTCGTGGTGCCCGGGAGGTCGGGCGCGTAGGCGCCTTCCGTATCCCATTCCACGGTGTCGCCGACGCGGATGGTGCCGCTGTTGAGCACCTGGGCGCGCACGCCGCCCCGGTGAACCAACCCCTGCATCACGTTCTTGCCCGTGAGCTTGACGAGGTTGACGCAGGGCTCGCAAACGCGCAGCCCGCGCATCCGTACCTCTCCCACGGAGAACTCCCGGCCCAGCACCAGGTGGTTGAGGGCAACGCCGCGGGTGGTAATGTTGCGGCGGCTGTCCTTGGGGTCCAGCGTGGTGCCGTAGTCCCGCTCCATGGCCTCGAGCGCTTCCGCCTCGATGATTGTCACCTCCCGGTCCGGACCCGGGTTGTGCGAGTAGCTGCCCACCTGATTGCAGTAGCGGTCTCCTTCGAGGCCCTTGCCTTCTATCGCGAGGACCTCCTGAAGACTCTCCATGTCGCCCTTGGCGTCCTTCGCGATCTGTATCGA
>JAPOQB010000883.1 GCA_026710965.1 Deltaproteobacteria bacterium
CGCGGGGATCGGGCTCAGCCCGGAAACCATGGTCGGCATGGCCACGATGTTGCCGTCGCCGAGCTGCGTGTAGAGGTCGCTCATACCCGCGTACACGGGCTTGAAGTCCTTCTTGTAGGTCAGGCCGTGGGCCGTCATCAGCGGCACCATGAAGGCGTCCCAGGTCCGGCCGGTGCCCACGCCCACGCGGTTCCCCTTGAGATCGGCGAACGAGTTGATGGGACTGCCGGGGAGTGTGTGAAGCGTGAATGCGTTGGGGTAAAGGCCCATGACCAGGGCCAACGGGTGCTTCTTCTTGAAGGTCAGCACCCCGTGGTACGCCGGGTACGAGTTGTTCGACGCGATGACACCCATGAAGATCTGCTTGCGGTCGATGAGGCGCACGTTCTCGCGCGAGCCCTCGGTAACCGCCGCGGTGACCGGTATCTTCATCTGCGCTTCCAGCAGCTTGGCCACGCCGCCCGCCACCACGTAGAAGGCTCCGCCGATGCTGGCGCCGCCGATCTCCAGGCTCTTCGGCATCTCCGCCGCAGCCGCCCGCTGCGGGCCGGACGCCCACGCCATGGCCGCCACCGCGACCGCAACCAGCAACCCCTTGAGTTTCGGACTTCTCATGAAATACCTCCTGAGTTGGTTGATTCGGGACGGCCGGCGTCATGAACCGCCGCCCAACGAAACCGCAAAATAGGATGGATGCTTTCAGCAAGTCAACCCAAAAACTCAAAAAGGCCCGCCGCGATAGCCCAGCACCACCAGCTCCGTCCTCCGGGGCAACGCCGCCTTGGTGATGGTCAGGGAACCGTCCGGCACGGTCCGCGTGGGGAAGCCCTCGGTGAAGATCCGCACCCGCTCGAGATCGTCGCGGTAGTGCATGGGGATGGCCACCTTCGGCTTGAGCTGGCGCACCACCTCCCGGGCGGTGTGGGGCCCCATGGTGGTGCGGCCGCCGATGGGCACCAGCGCCACGTCCACCTTGCCGAACTGCTTCAGTTGCTTGGGTGTGAGCTTGTGAGCGAGGTCGCCCAGATGCGCGACGCAAAGCCGGCCGAGGTCGTAGGTGAACGCGGCGCCCTTGAAGAGGTCGCCGTCCGGCCGGCTCACGTAGATGGGCACGCTTTGCACCAGCACGTCCTTGACCGTGGTCCGGACCGGGTTCCACTCGTACCGGTACGCGGTTTCCCGGAGACCGCGCAGAATCAGGGGCCGGCCGCGCACGATGGGGATCCAGTTGTGGTTCTCGTGTTCCCGTCCGATGGTGACCACGTCCGCGGAGACGTCGGGCACGGGATACCAGCCCGGCGCCAGGGGATCCATCACGACCCGGGTGCCCCGGCTGGTGACGAGTTGGAAGAAGCTGTGGCCGAAGTAGTGAAGGGTGGCGTCGGGGGTTGCGGCGTAGGCCGGCCGGAAGAGACGGCTGGCGAAGCTCTCCTCCTTGCAGGCGCCGAAGAGCGCGCCGGGGCAGAGCAGCAGGAGCAGCGTGAACAGCACCGATATGCGAAACGCTACGCGCATCTCTTCCAACCTTTGCGGGTGACAGGATACCGGGTCCGGTTGAACCGACACCTGAGCACATCCGCGACGGCGCCCATCTTCGCGCAAAACTTTCCGTTTGACAATCCGACGGCGCGTAACCTAGAAGGACCTTGCATGCATCAAGGGCAGGGTATGCGTCCCCGTGCAGGCACCAAGCTTCCGCAGAGAAGTCAAACCCAAGAGGAGGACATCCCTATGAAGGCACTATACTTGACCGTCGCGCTACTGTTCCTGATCGTGTCGGCGGCATGGGGTCAGAGCGACACCCTCAAGAAACTGGTCAACTACAGCGGACCCGCGGCGGATTACGAGAAGATGCTGCACGAGGGCGCCAAGAAGGAAGGCAAGGTGGTCTGGTACACCTCGCTCAGCGGCAAGTCCTACAAGACCATACAGTCGAATTTCGCCAAGAAATATCCCGACGTGAAGATCGAGGTCTACCGAGCGGGAAGCAAGGATATCGCGTCCAAGGTCCTCGCCGAGGCCAAGGCCAAGAAATACCTTGTGGACGGGATCGAGAGCACCCCGGGCGTGCTGCAGTTGTTCCGTGAGAGGAACATCATCCACCCCTACACCAGCCCGGAGCACAAGAGATGGCCGGACGAGCACCAGACC
>JAPOQB010000807.1 GCA_026710965.1 Deltaproteobacteria bacterium
GCCTGGGTCTCTTAGCCGAAGAGGTTCAGGCTTTTTTGTGCGCAAATCCCGTTGACGGGACGATTCACGCGCCCTCGGATGGTGTCCCATGATCAAGCAATATCTCCTGTCTCCCGGGCCGACGCCCATTCCCAACGAAGTGCAGTTGGCCATGGCCCAGACCATGATCCATCACCGGACGCCGGAGTTCGCGGTGGTCCTGGAAGAGGCGCGTCAGGGGCTGAAGACGCTGTTCGGAACCAGGAACGACGTGATCATCCTGGCTTCTTCCGGCACCGGCGCCATGGAGGCGGCGGCGGCCAACCTGTTCTCGCCGAAAGACAAGGTCATCGTGGTCAACGGCGGCAAGTTCGGCGAACGCTGGCTGCGCATCTGCCGCGCCTACGGCCTCGACGTGGTGGAGATCAAGGTGGAATGGGGCACGGCGGTGGAGGTCCGTGCCGTGGAACAGGCGCTTCAGGCGCACCCGGACACCAAGGGCGTCCTCATCCAGGCCAGCGAGACCTCCACCACCACGCTTCATCCGGTGCGGGAGATCGCGGCCCTCACGCGGGACGGCGGGCCGCTGATGGTGGTGGACGGCGTCACCGCGGTGGGCGTGCTGTCGGTGCCGATGGACGACTGGGGCATCGACGTGCTGGTGACGGGCTCCCAGAAAGCCATGATGCTGCCGCCGGGGCTGGCCTTCATCGGCCTCAGCGACCGCGCCTGGCAGAGGACCGCGGAAACCGCTTCCCCGCGCTTCTACTTCGACCTGAACAGCGAACGGAAGGGCCAAGCCAAGGGCTCCACCGCCTACACGCCCGCGGTGTCGCTCGTGTTCGGGCTGTGCGCCGCCCTCAAGCTGATGCGCGAGGAGGGGCTGGACCGGGTCTATGCGCGTCATGACCGGATGGCTCGCGCCACCCGCGCGGCGATGACGGCCATGGGGCTCGAGCTGCTGTCGCCGGACCACCCCAGCCCCGCGGCCACAGGCCTCTACGTACCCGAGGGCACCGACGGCGACGCCTTGCTCGACTACCTGCGGGCGCGCATGGGAGTCACCCTGGCCGAAGGACAGGACCACCTCCAGGGCAAGGTCATCCGCATCGCCCACGTGGGCTACATGGGGGCGTTCGACGTGATCGTGGCGGTGAGCGCGCTGGAGATGGCGTTCCGGAAGTTCGGGCTTCCGGTCACACTTGGCCGCGGCGTGGCCGCGGCGCAGGAGATCCTGCTGGAGGCACTGGACTGACGATGGATTTGATGGACCACCGCGACGCGGCCGTGAACGGCGCGGACGCAAGCAAGAGCAGAGGTGAAGGCGAGATGATCAAGGTGCTGGTTTCGGACCCGCTTCCCGACGTGGGGCTCGAGGTGCTGAACAACGCGGAGGACATCGATGTCGACGTCCGGACCGGTCTCAAGCCCGACGAGCTCAAGGAGATCGTCGGCGGCTATGACGGGCTGATCATCCGCAGCGGCACCAAGGTGACCGCCGACGTCATCGAGGCCGCGGAAAGGCTCAAGATCATCGGCCGCGCGGGTGTGGGCGTGGAGAACGTCGACGTGGACGCCGCCAGCAAGAAGGGCATCGTGGTGATGAACACCCCCGGGGGCAACAACGTCACCACCGGGGAGCACACCATCTCGCTGATGCTGGCCCTGGCCCGGCACATCCCCCAGGCGGTGGCCTCACTCAAGAGCGGCCAGTGGAACCGGCAGAAGTTCACCGGCGTGGAGGTGTGCAACAAGACCCTGGGCGTCATCGGCCTGGGCAACGTGGGCCGCATCGTGGCCGAGCGGGCCCTGGGCCTGCGCATGAAGGTGCTGGGATACGATCCCTTCATCCCGCCCGAGGCCGCCGCGCGCATGGGCGTGGAATCCGCGAGCCTGGACGAGATATACCGCCGGGCGGACTTCATCACGGTCCACGTGCCGCTGATCGACGAAACACGGGGGCTCATCAACCGCGAGACCATCGCCAGGATGAAGACCGGCGTGCGCATCATCAACTGCGCCCGGGGCGGCATCGTGGACGAAAACGACCTGGCCGAGGCCCTGAAGGAGGGCAAGGTGGCCGGGGCGGCGCTGGACGTGTACGTGGACGAGCCGCCGGGACCGGACCACCCGCTGGTGCAACTGGAACAGGTGGTGACCACCCCGCACTTGGGCGCCTCCACCGACGAGGCCCAGCTCAACGTCTCCATCGCGGTGGCGGAGCAGGTCCGGGACTTCCTGGTGGACGGCGTGATCCGCTATGCCGTCAACGCCCCCAGCGTCAGTCAGGACCTGCTGCGGGAGCTGCAACCGTACCTCACCCTGGCAGAGAAACTGGGCAGCCTTCACGTGCAGTTGCTGGGCAAGTTCCCGGAGGAGATCCAGATCGAGGGCGGCGGCGAGGTGGCGCAGTACGACATCGCGCCCATCGCCCTGGCGGTGCTGAAGGGCGTCCTCAGCTTCGCCCTGGGCGAGACGGTCAACTACGTCAACGCGCCGTTCATCGCCCAGGAGCGCGGCATCAAGGTGATCCAGTCCAAGAGCGAGAGCGCCCGGGACTTCGCCAGCTACATCAAGGTCCGCACCCGCGCCAAGGACCACGAAACGGAGATCGAGGGGGCTATCTTCGGCGCCAACAATCCGCGGATCGTCCGGATCAACGACTTCTATTTCGAGGCGGTGCCCGACGGCCACATCCTGGTCTCGTACAACCACGACGTTCCCGGAGTGGTGGGATCCATGGGCTCCCTGCTCGGCGACAACGGCATCAACATCGCCGGCCTCGAGCTGGGACGTGAGCAGGTCGGCGGCCGTGCCATCTCCTTCATCCGCGTCGACAAGCCCGTGCCCAAGGACGTGCTGGACAGGTTCAGGGCCTTGTTCGAGGTTATTTCCACGACGGCCGTGAAGCTCTGAGACACGCAGGTGGCGAACGTTGCGGTCATAGGCGCCCAGTGGGGCGACGAGGGAAAGGGAAAGATCGTCGACCTGCTGGCCCAGCAGTCCGACGTCGTCGTGCGGTTCCAGGGCGGCAACAACGCCGGCCACACCCTGGTGGTCAACGGCGAGAAGACCATTCTGCACGTGATCCCATCGGGCGCCCTGCACCCGGACAAGGTCTGCGTTATCGGCAACGGCGTCGTGCTGGACGCCGAGGTCCTGTTGCACGAGCTCCGGGAACTGCGCCAACAGGGACACCTGCAAGACAACGGCCAGCTCCGCATCAGCGAGCAGGCCCACCTGATCATGCCTTATCACAAGGCCATCGATCAGGCCCGGGAGCGGATGCGCGGCGCCGGCAAGATCGGCACCACCGGCCGGGGCATCGGACCCACCTACGAGGACAAGGCCGCCCGGGTCGGGATACGGGTCATCGACCTGCTGGAAGAGGACACCTTTCGCGCCAAGCTCGAGCACAACATCGCGGAAAAGAACGTCTACCTGAAAGCCATCCTCAAGGAACAGGCGCTGGACTTCGAGGAGATTCACCGCACCTACGGCGGTTATCGCGAGCAGCTCGCGCCGTACGTCACCGACACGGGCGTGCTGCTGGAGGAGATGTTCCGGGACGGCAAGAACGTGCTGTTCGAAGGCGCCCAGGGGACCCTGCTCGATCTCGACCACGGCACCTACCCCTTCGTCACCTCATCCAACACCGTGATCGGCGGCGTGTGCTCGGGCGCGGGCATCGGTCCGCGACACATCCACGAGGTCATCGGCATCTCCAAGGCCTACACCACCCGGGTGGGCAGCGGCCCCTTCCCCACCGAGCTCACCGGCCCCGAGGGGCGCAAGCTCCAGCAGGACGGCGACGAGTTCGGCGCCACCACCGGGCGGCCCAGGCGTTGCGGATGGTTCGACGCGGTGGCGGTGCGGCATGCCGTCCGTCTCAACGGCTTGACCGGGATCGCGTTGACCAAGCTGGACGTGCTTACGGGTTTGCCGAAGATCCGGGTGTGCACCGCCTACCGGGCGGGAACCGCGCTGCTGCACCATTTCCCGGCGAGCCTCAAGGTCATGGAGTCGCTGGAACCGGTCTGGGAGGAGTTCGAGGGTTGGCAGGAACCGGTGTCCGGAGCCCGGAGCGTCAGCGATCTGCCCGCCAATGCCAGGCGTTACATGGAGCGGCTGGAAGAACTGGTGGAAACGGAGATCGTCATCACCTCCATCGGACCGGACCGCGACCAGACCATCCTCATCAAGAATCCCTTCGACGCCAGCTAGGGTGGTGTCTCACGGCGCGGCGCCCCTTCTCCGCGGATCCGACGCTTCGGTGATGCGCTTCCCCTCGACCCGGATGGCCTGAACCACACCCCGTAACCGGTGCCGCCGCACGACGTGGTGGCCCTTGCCCGCAAGAGCGGTGACCGCCTCGTCGCTCACGGAAGGCTCCACCTCCACGACCTGCGGCATGTCGGCCGGAACGTGGATGCGCGCCGCCGCCACCGCTTCAGCGAGCGGCATGCGGAAATCCAGAACATTGAGGATGGTCTGGAGCACCGCGCCGGTCGTCTGACGGCCTCCGGAAGCGCCGACGATCAACACCGGGCGGTCGTCCCGGAGCAGGACCGCCGGAGTCATGCGATTCACCGGCCGCTTTCGCGGCTTGAGCGTGTTGGGCGAACTGTCGGCGGACCCCTCCAGTTCACCGCCAAGCGAGAATTTGTGCATCTGGTTGTTGAGGAGGATCCCGGTTTCGCGCACCAGCACCTTGGCGCCGAAGGGGCTGCCGATGGAGAGGCAAATGGAGACGGCGTTGCCGTCGCCATCCAGCACGCCGACATGGCTGGTGCCGCTTCTCTCTCCAGCCATGCCCGCCGGCAGCACGACGTTGCGGCGCGCCGCAACGTCCATGGAAATCTGCTTGCGGACCGCGGCAGCCCGCTCCCGGGAGGTGATCCGCTGAACCGGGACCTCGTTGGAATCCGGGTCTCCGAGGTACTTCAGCAGGTCCGCGGTGCCCGCCTTCGTGGTTTCCGCGACCAGGTGCAGATAGGCCCCGGAGTTGTGTTGAAACCGGTCCGGGCCATAACCCTCCATGACGCCCAACAGGCCCACCAGAGCCAAGCCCCCCACGCTCGGCGGCGGTACCGTGATCACCGTCCTGTCCCGGTAGCTCCCGATGACGGGGCGACGCCACACCGGCTTGTAGCTGTTGAGGTCGTCCAGGGTGACGGCGCCGCCGCCGTTCTTGACCCGTGCGGCAATGGACTGGCCCACCGCGCCTTCGTAAAAGCCCGCCGCGCCCTCTCTGGCGATGGTCTTCAGGGTCTCCGCCAGCTCCGGTTGGCGGATCATCGCTCCCAGGTCGTGAGGGGTCCCGGATGCCTTCAGAAAGATGCGCGAGAAATTGGCGCGTTGCCGCAACGTCTGAAGGTTCTCCTCGATAACCCGGCGCAGCCGCCGGGTTACCGGAAACCCCTCCCCGGCATGGTGGATAGCCGGCGCCAGCACCGCCTCCAACGGCAGGCTCCCGAATCGCTTCAACGCCTCGGTCAGGCCGAAGACGGTTCCCGGAACCGCCACGGCCAATACTCCGGTCTCCAGGCGGTCCTGACGGATGCCTTCCCCCTCCCGATAGAGCCCCGACGAGGACGCCGCCGGCGACACTTCCGTGAAGTCCAGCGCGTGGGCCTTCTTCTCCTTGGCCTGATAGAGCACCATCACTCCGCCCCCGCCCAAGCCCGACGCCGCCGGCTCCACCACCGCCAGGACAAATGCCGTCGCTACGGCGGCGTCAACGGCATTGCCGCCCAGCTCGAGGATCTCCATACCGGCCCTGACGGCGGCCTGGTTGTTCGAGACCACGACACCGTCCAGGGGGGTCTGGGCAAAGGAAACCGAAAATCCTGAAAGCAGCGAAAAGCCGAGGACGAGGTTCGTGACAAAGCGACGGAATCGGACTGCAACGGTCATGACACTGGCCACCATGCATCGCATTCAGGCAAGAATAATTGTCTGTTTAGTTCCATATCGCACGGTTTGCAACATCAAACTTTTGCCGAAACACCGGTTGTGTTAACCTTGGCTGGTGTCCTGAAGCTTGGCGTCGCGTTCCGCCACACAAGCTTCCGCAATGCCGGGAAAAGCCACCGGCCCCGCAACCATCTGGAGAAGACGCTTGGCGCGTAAATACGTCCTCAGGAGCATGGAGCCCGCTCCGTCGCAGACCACGTCCGGCATCGCCTACGACCAGGAACTCAACCAGGCGCAGTGTGAAGCCGCCATGTTCCTGGAGGGTCCGCTGCTGGTGGTTGCCGGAGCCGGCACC
>JAPOQB010000039.1 GCA_026710965.1 Deltaproteobacteria bacterium
CTGGTCCTGCTCATAGGCTTCCGCTGGGGGCTGCCCCTGGCGGTGCTGGCGTACTACCGGCTGGAGGCGCGCGTGGGCTGGGTCGTCACGGTCAGCGCCGCGGTGGTGTGCGCGGCCTTTCTGCACGTCGCGGTGGTCTATCTCTACCTTCCGCTGTATTCCGGTGTCTTGTTTCAGCCCTAGTGTCCTGTCCCACGCAATTCTTCACCGAGATGCGCAGGATTTCTTGTGGTCGGCAAGGCGCGATGACTTGTAGGGGCGACCCGCGGTCGCCCCCCGGCCTGAGCCGCTGTATCCCTACCCGTGACCGATAAACGGCGTCGTGTCGATCAGATCCCGTAGAGTCGTTTGGGATTGGCGTTGAGGATCTTTTCCCTGGCCGATTCGCTGAGGTCCTGGCGTTTCCGGAACTCCCGCACCGCGAAGCGGTCCCGGTCGCCGTGGGGCATGTCCGAGCCGAAGACGATGGCATCCTCCCCGACCAGCTCCAGCACCTGCGGCAGTAGCGGATCCTCCACCTCGGTGCTGAGGAAGAGGTTGCCCCGGCTCATGTACTCCGCCGGTGACACGGCGGCCCGGGGGGCGGCCTCGGGAATAGACTTGCCGAACCGGGTGGTGAAGCCGAAGCGGTGCTCCAACCGGTCCATGAGGAAGTGGACCCAGAGGCAGCCCGCTTCCAGAAACGCCACCCGAAGGGTGGGGAAGCGGTCGAGCACGCCGCCCGTAATCATGGCGGTGAACCCCATGAGCAACGGCACCAGGAACGGGATGATGGTGCCGGGGTAGAGGTGGTCGTACATGTTGCTCAAGGGCGGGCAGGACCATCCCACGTGAACCGCCAGGGTCAGGTCTTCCTCCGCCAGGGCCTCGTAAAAGGGGAAGAGGCCGCGGTCGTCCAGGGTGCGCTCGCCCACGGTGCCGAGGATCATCACCGCCACCGCCCCCAGCCGCTTGGCTTCGCGCACCTGTTCCACCGAGGCGGGCACATTGTCCAGGTCCACCACCGCGGCCCAGTGGAGTTCATCGGTGGAGTGGGTGGTGTCCGCGAGCCAGCGGTTGTATGAGGAGCACAGGGCCGCGCCGAGATCGGGGTCGGCCACCAGCGGATGGACGAGGAAGAAGCTGGGATAGATCACCTGCACGCCCAGGTCTTCGTCGGCCATGTCCTTGAGGCGGGCTTCCGGATGACTGATCTCGATGCTCTCGATGCTTTCCGGCTTGGAGGCGGTATAGAAGGAACGTTGGCCCTCGTAGTGGGCCGGGGTTCCCATGTTGTGGCAGCCGCGCCCGAACAGGCGGGGGTAGATCTGGTCCTCCACGCGCCAGTAGAGCCGCCCTTCCGAGTTGACCACCTGGGGCTTGCGCTTGCGAAACGCCGGGTCGAGGTAGGCGTCATCGAAGGTGGCCGGAGACTCTTCCACGTGCGCGTCTGCGTCGATTACGATCATCGGAGGGTCCTCCCTTTATCAAGTGGACCGTGCCCTGGCACGGATCGGGGATACATCAAGAGACCGCACCCATACCGCAATTCCGAAACGAGGCGCAAGAAGACGGACCGGAAGGGGAGGAGATCATGCCGATTCTATTGACCAACAGCGACGTCCGGGAGCTGATCTCGCCGGAGACCGCGGTGGAGGTCATGCGGGAGACCTACCGGAGCCTGGCCGCGGGCACGGCGGTCACCCGGACCCGCAGCCAGACGTTCGCGGAGACCTCCCAGCCGGGCACCTTCGTGGAGTTGCGCACCATGGACGGCATCGTCCCTTCCTTCGGCTCGGTGGGGATGCGGATTCTGCCCGACCTGCACCGGTGGCCGCGGATCGGCGACAACCAGCGCTACGACAAGGTGCCCAAGAAGAACGGCCGTTTCCTGGCCTTCGACCTGATCTTCGACCTCGACACCGCCGACCTCCAGGCCGTGGTCCAGGACGCCTACTTGCAGAAGCTGCGGATTGCCGGCGCCCACGGCGTCGCCGCCGAAGCCCTGGCCCGGGCC
>JAPOQB010000038.1 GCA_026710965.1 Deltaproteobacteria bacterium
ACGAGGGCGCCAACGTACTGAACCCCACCGTCCACTCGATCCTGAAGCTCGGCAACCTGACCAACTGTTACCGCATTCCGGTGGTGCGCTACGAAGTCAACTCGGTGATGACCAACAAGTGCCCGTCGGGCGCCAACCGGGGCATCGGCAAGCCGTTCATGTGCCTGGCGATGGAGCGGATGATGGACTATCTGGCCGGACAGCTCGGCATGGACGCCATCGAGTTGCGGCGCCGGAACCTGGTGCCGCCCGAGGCCATGCCCTACACCGGCCCCAGCGGCGCGCTGATCGACAGCGGCGACTTCGCCGGCACCCTGGACAAGCTGCTGCCGCTCATCGACTACCAGGACTTCCTCCGGGAGCAGGGGGAGGCCCGGCTTCAGGGACGGTATCTCGGCATCGGCATCGCCATCGGCCTGGAGCCCAGCACCTCCAACGCGTCGGCCTACATGCTGTCGTCCGGGCGGCGGAGCGCGTCGGGCGCGGCCGAGGCGGCCATGGTGCGGGTGGAGCACGACGGCAGCATCCTGGTGCTGCTGGGGGACGTGGGCAGCGGGCAGGGGCACGAGACCGCCGCGGCGCAGATCGTCGCCGACGAACTGGGGGTCGCCATGGACGGCGTCCGGGTGTCGCCGTTCTTCGATTCCTCGGTGACACCGTGGCTCTACGCCACGGGCAACTATTCCAACAAGTTCGCCGGCACCGACGTCGGCGCCATCCTCGGCGCCGCGCACAAGGTGCGCGACAAGCTGCTGGAACTGGCGGCCCACCTGCTCGGGGAGCCGTTGGACAACCTGGAGCTGGCCGACGGCGGCGTGCGCGCCCGCGACCGTCACGAGCACCGCAAGACCATGGCCGAGTTGGCTTTCGTGGCCTACCGCGACCTGTTGTCGCTGCCGCCCGACATGGAGCCTGGCCTGGAGGGCCGGTTCTACTACAAGCCCGACATCGCCAACGTGCCCGACGAGAACCGCCGGGTGCGGAACCAGCTCTTCGCCAGCAACGCCGCCCACGGGGTCATCGTCGAGGTGGACCCGGACACCGGGGGCGTCACCATTCTCAAGTACGGCGTGGTGCACGACTGCGGCACCGTGCTCAACCCGTCCATCGTGGAAGGGCTGGTGCAGGGGGCCACGGCCCACGGCATCGGCGCGGCGCTGTTCGAGGAGTTCGACTACGACGAGCAGGGGAACCTGAAAGCGACGACCTTCGTGGACTACCTGAAGCCCACCGCAGTGGAGATCCCCGACGTGCGCATGGACCACCTGGTGACGCCGTCGCCGTATACGCCTCTGGGAATGAAGGGAGTGGGTGAGGGCGGCGCCATTCCCGCGCCCGCGGCCATCTGCAACGCGGTGGAGAACGCGCTGGCGCCGCTGGGCTGCACCTTCGACCATCTCCCGCTCACGCCCGAACGGGTGTGGACCGAAATCGAAAAGGCCCGCGCCGAACCATCGTAGGGGCGACCCGCGGTCGCCCTGACTGCACCGTGAGGTGGCACGCCAAGGGCGACCGGCCGGTCGCCCCTACAAGATGACGTTGTATGCCGGGG
>JAPOQB010000509.1 GCA_026710965.1 Deltaproteobacteria bacterium
CCAACTAGACCCGTTCGCGGTTCGAGTTGAGTGGGCGACGCAGGTCAGTGAGTCCAGTGTTCGGAAAAGCTTTCACAGTGTTGGTCCTGGTGGCGGCCACGGTGGCGGTGGGATACACGGCGTGGGAGACCCGGAGCCTCAAGGTCTCTCTCGACCGGATGGCGGTGGGCAACGAAACCAGGGTCAACGAAATGATGCTTGCGCTCGCCCACACCGAGGGGCAGCTCGCGAGAATACGGGAAACCGTGGAGTTGCTTGACGGAACCGGCCCCGGCACGGCGCAGCGTTCCGACGGAGTGTTGGAGGGAAAGATAACCGCGACCCTGACCGCGGCGCAGCGGGAAGTCCTCCAGCAGGAACTGGGCAAGTGGACCCGACAGCTCCAGGACCAGCGGCGGCAGGGCTTGGCCGCATTGCGTCAGGATCTGGAGCAGCAGTTGAGCGGCAACGCCGCCAAGTCCGAGGAATCGGACAAGCGCTGGCGGGAGCTGAAGGCGCTGGTGCAGCAGAATCAAAAGCGCCTGACGGCTCAGTTGAAGGAGCTGGGCTCCAGCCCCTCCGGCGCCATCGAGGAGCAAGGCGCGACCCTGACGAACCTGGAGAAGCGTCTCGGGACGGTGCTGGATGCGACCCGAAAGGGCCAGGAGGCCCTGGACCGGCAAGATCAGCGTGACGACAAGCGCTGGAAGGAGCTGCTCCTGGCATTGCAGGAGAACATGGAGGCGACGCAGCAACGCTACGCCGAGCTGGCGGCGCGTCTCGACCAACAGGGCGGTGCCGTGGAGACGCCGGCGCAGCCCGCGACACCGACACCAGGGAGCCCCGGGGGCCAGGATCGACTGATCGACCAGGAAAGGCTGGCGGAGTTTTGCGCCGAGGTGCCGCAAGCGGAGATCTGCCGGAACCGGTAGCCGGGAGTCCCATGGGATATTACGACATTTCACTCAAGCTGAGCCCCGCCACCGCGCGTTGGGTCACCGCCACGCCCTTCGAGCTCGTGGAGCGGCGGCGGATGCAGCGAGGCGACCACAACAACTCGTCCAGCGTCAACATGAGCGTCCACAGCGGCACCCACATGGATGCTCCGTTCCACTTCGTGCCCGGGGGGGCGGGCATCGACCAACTGCCCTTGGAGCGTTTCATCGGTCCGGCGCTGGTGCATGAGGTGGACGCACACCGCTACATCACCGCCGAGCACGTAGCGGCGATTCCGCCGGGCGAACGGATCCTGTTCAAGACGCGAAACTCGGAACTCCTCCGCCGCGCCGAATACGATCCGGACTTTACCGCGTTCTCGGTGGAGGCGGCCGAGGGCCTCGTGGCCAAGGGTTACAAGCTCGTGGGACTGGACTATCTCTCGGTGGCCCATGCCGACGAGCAGGTGCCGGTGCACCGGGCCTTCCTGGATCATGGGCTCGCGCTGCTGGAGGGCGTCGATCTCACGGAGATCCGTCCCGGATCCTATGAATTGATCTGCTTCCCCGTATGCATCGCCGGCGCGGACGGCGCTCCCTGCCGCGCCGTCCTCCGCGACCTCGACCCTTGAACACCCGTAATACTCAACCCGGTGTGCTGGAGCTGAAGCCGCGTCGTGGTCGGCGACGACCGGCGGTTCCTCCGTGCCTACACCGCGATCAAGGCGGGCGAGCGTCCGCGAAAGGTGCCCGATGAGCAAGGTCAAGGCCGCGGTCCTGGATGACTATCAGCATGTCGCCGAATCCCTGGTGGGAGCCAGGGAGGTTCCGGCGGACCTCGAGTTTACGGTATTTCACGATCACCTGGACGACGAGGACGCTCTGGTGGAGCGGTTGCAGGGGTTCGAGGCCGTCTGCGTCATGCGGGAGCGCACGCCGTTCCGGCGCGGTCTCCTGGAGCGCCTGCCCAACCTGAGATTGCTGGTGACCAGCGGCATGCGCAACGCGTCCATCGACATGGCCGCGGCCCGGGAGCGGGGGGTGACGGTCTGCGGCACGCCCAGCGTGGGCGCGCCCACGGCCGAGCTGACCTGGGGCCTGATCCTCGGGCTGTTCCGGCATATCCCGCAAGAGGACCGGGCCACGCGCGAAGGCGGCTGGCAGGAGACCGTGGGCACCGGCCTCCCGGGCAAGATCCTGGGAGTGGCGGGTCTGGGCAAGCTGGGCGCCCGGGTGGCGCGCGTGGGGCTGGCGTTCGACATGGATGTCATCGCCTGGAGCCGTAACCTGACCGAGGAGCGGTGCCGGGAGGTCGGGGTTTCCCGAGTCAACAAGGAGGAGCTGCTGTCGCGGTCCGACGTTCTCACCATCCACCTGGTGCTGAGCGACCGCACCCGAGCACTCTTCGGCGCCGCCGAGCTCGCGATGATGAAGCCCTCGGCGGTGCTCATCAATACGTCCAGGGGGCCCATCGTCGAAGAGGCGGCCCTGGTGGATGCGCTGGAGCGCCGGACCATTGCCGGGGCCGGCCTCGACGTGTTCGACACCGAACCGTTGCCGCCGGACCATCCGTTCCGGCGCTGTGACAACACCGTGATCACCCCGCACCTCGGCTACGTGGAGGAGGCCAATTACAACGCCTACTTCGACGGCTATTTCGCGGCGATCAAAGGATATCTCGACGGCTCTCCGGTCAACGTTGTGAAGGGGTAAGCCGTGAATGACAGGACACAGAACGAGAACATGACACAAACACAAACCGACACCATGACACAGACCGAAAACCTCGCGCTCTATTGCGACTTCGAGAACATCGCCATCGGCGTCCGCGATGCCCGTTACGCCGACTTCGATATGCGGAAGGTGCTGGACCGGCTGCTGGTCAAGGGCAAGATCGTAGTGAAGAAGGCGTACTGCGACTGGGAGCGCTACCGCGAGTACAAGCCCGCCATGCACGAGGCCTCCTTCGAGATGATCGAGATCCCCCACGTGCGCCAGTCGGGCAAGAACTCCGCGGACATCCGCATGGTCGTGGACGCGCTCGACCTCTGTTACACCAAGTCCCACGTGGACACCTTCGTGATCATCAGCGGCGATTCCGATTTCTCCGCGCTGGTGAGCAAGCTGCGCGAGAACAACAAGGTGGTCATCGGCGTGGGTGTGAAGAACTCCACCTCCGACCTGCTGATCGCCAACTGCGACGAGTTCATCTACTACGACGACCTGGCGCGCGAGTCCAAGCGCCGGGGCGGCGCCAAGCGCGCGCGGGCCGCGGCCCGGCCGCGCAAGACGGCCGCGGCGCCGGCGGAGGACAAGGCGCCGGCGGAAGAAAAGGTGCCGGCCGAAGAAAAGAGGGAGGCGCAGGACGCGGACAAGAAGGAGGCGCAGGAGGCCCTGGACCTGGTGGTGGAGACGGTGACGCACCTCTTCGATGAACGCGGCGAAAAGGACACGATCTGGGGGTCCATGGTCAAGCAGGCGCTGAAGCGGCGCAAGCCAGGCTTCAACGAGCGCTATCACGGCTTCCGCTCTTTTGGAAAACTGCTGGAGGAAGCCCAGTCCCTGCGGCTGCTGGACCTCGAGGCGGACGAGAAATCCGGCGACTACATAGTCAAGGGGGTCACCCAGGAAGACTGACGGATGCGCCGCCGGGCCTCTTGCTCACCGAGAACCATTCGTGCGCATCCCCTTCTTTTCGCCAGCGCGAGCCCGTGAAGTCCGGGTCCTGAGCGTCCTGTCCGCGGGCACCTTCCTGTTCTTCAACAGCTACGGCAGCATCAACGTCGCCATTCCCAGCATCCAGGCCGAGTTCGGCAGCAGCCTCTCGGCGGTTCAGTGGATCGCCACCATGGGGCTCGTGCTGTCGTCCAGCCTGGCCCTGTGCCTGGGGCGGGCCGGGGACATCCTGGGCCGCAACCGGCTCTACAAGCTGGGAGTCACGCTCTACGGCGCGGGTGCGGCGCTGGCCGCCGCTTCACAGACTTTCCCGCAACTGGTCGCTTGCCGGGTGGTCATGACCGTGGGCCTCGCCATGGCCATGCCCATGTCGCAGGCTATCACCGCCGCGGTGGCGCAGCCGGAACGGATCGGTTGGAGCCTGGGCATCCTGCTGTCGGCCGCGGGTGTCGGGCGGGTCACCGGTCCCGCCCTCGGCGGCTTCTTCATCCACCTGGCGGGCTGGCGCGCGGTGTTCCTCGCCAACGCCGTGATCGGCCTGGCCGTAAGCCTCCCCGCGTGGCTCATGCTGCGGGGCCGGGAGCGCCGCAGCGGCGAGTCGTTCGACTACCCGGGGGCGGTGGCCCTGATCCTGGGCTATCCATCGATCCTGGTGGGCTTGAGCCTGGGGGCCAACAGCGGCTGGCGCTCGCCGTTCGTCTTTGGGTGGTTCCTGCTCGGCGCGGCCGGCGTGGCCGCCTTCGTGCTACGCCAGGCCCGGGCGCCGAGGCCTTTGGTGCCAAAGCCGCTCATGACCAACAGGCCTCTGGCCATTCCGTTCCTGACCATGATGCTGTTCTCGGCGGCCTATTTCCCGATCCTCATGTTGTCGCCGCTGTACATGGGCAACGTGCTCGACCTGCCGCCGCTTCATCTCGGGCTCATCCTCACCACGCTGCCGGTGGTGGCGGCGGTGTGCTCGCCCATCAGCGGCCGTCTGGCCGACCTTCTGGATCCCCGGAGCGTGATGGCGGCGGGCCACCTCTTGGGCGCGGCCGGGATTCTCTTCTACGCCGGCTTGCAAGACGACTCGAGTCCGGCAATGGTGTTGTTGGCGCTCGCGCTGGTGGGAATCGGGGTGGGCGTGACGTTGCCGGCCACCCAAAGGATCGTGTTCGCGCTGGCTCCACAGGAGCACTACGGCCTCGCCGGCGGAATGCTCTCGGCGTGCGGGCCGGGTGCCGGGGCCCTGGGGATCGGTGTCGCCGTGTCCCTCATGGAAGGTATGGCCGGGGCGGGTCCGGCCGGATTCGTGGCGGCGCAAAGGGTCGCCATGCTGTCGTTGTTGCCGCTTCCTGTCCTGGCGGTGGTCCTGGCCGTCACCGGGCGGCTGCGTGTCCGGGGGAAGGCGGCGGGCGCCGGCGTCGCCGGTGGGGAATGATGCGCTTGCGGATCGGAATGTCGTCCAACCTGCTCTATTCGCTGTCCGCCGTCTGCATGGCGGCGGGCGCCATCGGCGCCTCCATGCTGGCGCCGTTCTATATGAATGCCAGGGGATTCCCCGTGTCCGTGGTGGGCATGCCTCTCGTGGTCAACGGCGTCGGCGCCCTCTGTTCCGACGTGGTGTCCGGCACGCTGGCGTCGTATTTCCGCTCGAGTTTTCTGTTGCTGGCGTCGACGCTCATCGCCGTTGTGACGAGCATCCTGGGATTCGCCTTCCAGGAGAGCCTGGCGGTATTTCTCGTGGCCTTCACCATCCTCGGTCTCACCGAGGCCATGTTCAGTCTCGCCATCCGGCGCATCGTGTTCGTGCAGTCCGCGCCGGGCGGGCAGGGCAGGGCCCAGGGGCAGGTGGCCGCGGCCCTGGGCCTGGGCTTTGCCCTGGGCCCGACCCTGGGCGGGTTCGTCGGCGAGTGGTGGGGCCTCGACAAGCTCTTCCTGCTGGTGGCGGTTCCCCAGACCGCCGGGCTGGTCTTCATCCTGCTGGCCCAGGGGCATCGGACCGAGAAGCCGGTGGAGCGCGGCTCGCTGCCCCTGTGGCGGGTGGGCAAGGGGCTGCTGGCCCAGCCCGGCTTCCTCGGCGCCGTGCTGGCCATCTTCCAGTCGTTCCTCTGTCTCATCGGAGTCACCCGCATCGCTTTCCCGTTCCTGGCGGTGCGCCGGGGCCTGACCCTCGACGTCATCGGCACCATGGTCAGCATCTCCCGCCTGGCCGACACCGCCGGACGGTTGGGGGGAGG
>JAPOQB010000037.1 GCA_026710965.1 Deltaproteobacteria bacterium
CCCAGCAGGCCGGCGAGCTCGGCCATGGGCACGAGGCCGTAGCCCACGTCCTCGTGCACGTAGCGGTGGTCGTGGGTCGTGGGCGCGACGATGGTCTTGTTGGGTTCGCTCTCCTGAGTGGCCTGGTACACGTCGCCGCTTGCGAGGGCAGCGTCGGAGGTGAGGCCCGCGGCGTGAAAGATCTCCACGAAGGTGCGCGGGCGCAACCCCAGCGCGCGCACGATGGCCAGCCGTTCCCGGTCCACCCCCTCGATCATGCGCGCTACCGCGGGCGAGAGCGCTTGCCGGTAGAACAGCATCTCCCCGCCGTGCTGTTCGATCCAGCCGGCGTTCCCCACCATGCCGGCGGGATGCATGATGGCGTTGATGTTGGACAGGCCCGTCTCCAGGACGTTCTCGGCGGGCGCGACGTTGGGGAACACGTGCGCGATCTCGGGCAGGATGTCCGGGCCATGCACGGCCGGGAAGGCCGCGCATCCAAGGTTGGCGGTGCGCCGGTAGACCTCCACGCGCGCCGGGCCGGCCATGCGGCAGATGCAGGTCAGGGTGACGGTCTCGCAGCACCGGACCGGCACGCGGCAGCCCGCCCGCCGCAGCTCGTGGACGAAGTGCAGGCTGCCCCCGGTCTGCCCCGGATTCAGGTGCACGATCTGGTCGCCGGTCAGAAGCGGTGCCAGGGCGTGAGCCATGAACTCGTGTGCCACGGCCGGGGCGGCGATGGTGACGAGGTCGGCTCCGGCCACGGCTTCTTCCAGCGCGGACGTGATGAGGTGGGGCCGGGCAAGGGTCTCTTGCCCGCTTTCCACCAGCTCGATGCCGCCTCGCCGCAGGAGCGGCTCCAGGGTCTTCGCCGAACGGGAATACAGTCGGGTCTCGAACCCGCGTCCTGCCAGATCCGCGGCCGTGGCGCACCCGCCGTTGCCGGCTCCGAGGACCGCTACGGTCTTGACGTTCATGGTCGACCCAGGTCTCCCATAGTTTGCCGACGGCCAGTCCGGCGGGCCACGATGCGAGTTCTCAGGCTGAATGGCGTCCTTCGACTTCGCTTCGCTACGCTCAGGACGAACGGAAGTTGACAGTACCCACGCCGTTCGTCCTGAGCGTAGCGAAGCGAAGTCGAAGGACGCCATTCAGCCTGAGCCCTTCGATAAAGCTCAGGGCAGGCGTAGCGAAGCGCCGGCGCAGCGAAGTCGAAAAACATTCGTGACTCCTCACTTGTCCAACCGGTACCGCTCCACCTTCTCCTCGTCCAGCTCGACCCCCAGCCCGGGGCGGTGCGAGACCTTGACGGCGCCGTCGGCGAACCCGAACGGCTCGGTGACGATGTCGTCCTTGTAGTAGATGCCGGCGACGCGTCCCGTGGCCTCGGCGTCGGGGACGGTGACCGGGATGACGCAGGCCAGATTGGCGGCCGCGGTGGAGGCGGCCAGGTGGACGTTGGCGGCATTGCCCACGCCCATCTCCACCGAGCCGTTGACGTTGCACGGGAAGCCCGCGGCCTCGGCGATGGCGGCCACCTTCTTGGCCTTGAGCAGGCCGCCGGGCTTGGTGGTGTAGATGGAGATGATGTCGGCAGCCTTCTTCTCGATGATTTCCAGGACGTCCCAGGTGGTCCAGGCGCTCTCGTCGGCCATGATCGGCGTGTCCCCCCGGCGGGTGACCTCGGCCATGGCCTCGAGCCCCTCCACGGGCTGCTCCATGTAGAGGATGTTGTAGGGCTCCATGGCCCTGGTGGTCCGCACCGCCTCCTTGGCGGACTTGTAGCCGTTGTTGGCGTCCACCGTCAGGTTCATGTCCGGCCCCAGCGCCTGGCGGACGCGGCGCAGGAGCTCGACGTCCCGTCCGGGTTCCACCCCGCCCTTGAGCTTGATGGTCTTGACGCCTTCGGCCTGGACGCGCCGCACCTCGGCCACCGCCTCGTCCATGTCCATGAGGCCGATGCTGTGGGAGATGGGCACCGACTCCCGGTAGAGTCCCCCCAGAAGCTGGTAGGCCGGTACGTCCGCGGCCTTTCCCACCACGTCGAAGAGGGCCATGTCGATGGCCGCCTTGGAGTAGGGATAGCCCTTGACCGCCTGGTCCATGAGCGTATGGAGCCACTCGATGCGGCGGGGGTCTTCGCCCACCAGGTTCGGCGCCAGGATGTCCCGGATCACCGCGGCCACCGACGCGGGCGTCTCGCCGTAGTAGCGCATGTGGTCGCCGCCCCAGTCCTTGAGCGCCGGGGCCTCGCCCAGGCCGGTCCAGCCGTCGTCGGTGGTAAGCTTGACCAGCAGGTAGACCCCGATGGGGGTCTTGAGGTTGGCCCACTGGTGGACCCGGCGCGTGGGAAGCCTCACGGGGATGGTTTCGATGGATTCGATCTTCATCTTCTCTCCGATGGGTGAATTCCGCGGCGCGCCGGTCCGCTTCGGGGCGGGGCGCTAACCGATCCGAATGAGCCGGTCGGTGTCGGTGGCGTCCGATAGCAGCTCGCAGCCGTCCCGGGTCACCAGCAGCATGTCCTTGTTCTGGAGCCCCATGCGGCCGGGGATGTAGACCAGCGGCTCGATGGCCACCACCATGCCTTCCTCCAGCACCTCCTCGCCGTACCGGCCCAGGTAGGGTTCCTCGTGCAGGAACACGCCGATGCCGTGGCCCACGAAGCTGATGGGCTCCAGGCCCAGCTCGTCGAACTTGTCGAGAAAGCGTTGGTACACGGTCCGGGCATGGGCCCCGGGCCTGATCAGGTCCATGACCAGGTGCTTGCACTCGATCAGGTTGTCCCAGATGCGCGCCTGCTCGTCGGTGGGCTCACCCACCACCGCGGTGCGGCACACGCCGGCGTGGTAGCCGTCCAGCACGCCGAATATCTCCATGCGGATCAGATCCCCGTCCCGGAGCGCCCGCTCGGTGGGCCCCACGTTGGGGAACTGGCTGCGCTCCCCCGAGGCGATGATCATGAGCTTGAAGTGCTGCGCCCCGCCGGCGAAAATCCGCCCGGTCAGCTCGCCCGCCAGCTCCATCTCGGTCATGCCGGGGCGCGCGTGCGTCAGGGTCTCCCCGATGGCCCGGTCGGTGATGCGGCTCAGGGAGCGCAGGAGCCCGATCTCCCTCGCGGTCTTGACCTGGCGGAGGGTGCCGTAGATCCCGTCCGCCGCCACGAAGTCGGCCCCGGGCAGGAGATCCCGGAGGGTGGCGAAGTCGCCGGCGGGAAGATATTCCATCTCCACTCCCACCCTGGCCCCGGCTAGCCCGCCGGCCTTGAGGGCGTCGGCCAGCTCCCGGATGGGATCGTCGGTGAACTCCCGGTAGACCCGGATATCGTCGAAGGCGGCATGCGCCTTGACCGTGGTTTCCTCCATGTCGATGGTGACCATGGTGGTGTGACCGGCCCGGTCGACGATGCACATGGCGTGACGCCAGCGCATGAGGAGCTGGGAAGGCACCACGAATCCCGTGGTGTAGGCCAGGTTCTCGGGCGAGCTGGCGACCAGGGCATCAAGCCCCTGTTCCTCCATCGCCGTGCGCTGTTTCGCAATGATATCGGGGTCCATGGTGTTCGCCCTCCCAAAGGGCGCCCGTCATTTACGTCGGCTTGGGAGCATACAAGGGAGGCCTGGGATCATCAACAGCCCGTATTTGAACCGTTATTCCTCGTCGCCCTGGTCGATAGGGACGGGTCCGGTCTGCCGGACGAAACGCTTGTCTATTGTAGCCACGTGAGGCTACAATAGGCGTCATGATTACCGTTGGCATTCGGGAGTTGAAGGATCGCCTGAGTGAGCACATCCAGATGGTTCGCCGCGGCGAAGAGATTCTGGTCACGGATCGGGG
>JAPOQB010000036.1 GCA_026710965.1 Deltaproteobacteria bacterium
GCGGCGGGATTGATCACGGTTCCGTTGACGAGAAGAAGGTCGAATGCGTCGCTCATGGCGGATCTCCTTTCGGTTTGTCGCCACGCGAGATGGCGTCCTTCGACTTCGCTCCGCTACGCTCAGGACGAACGGCTGATGGCGTCCTTCGCTCCGCTACGCTCGGGACCAACGGCTGACGGTGTCCTTCGACTTCGCCTGTCCTGAGCCCTTCAACCAGCTCAGGACAGGCTTGTCGAAGGACTCGGTACGAACGGGATAACCTTCCCAACCGTTCGTCCTGAGCGTAGCGTAGCGAAGTCGAAGGGCGCCATCTCGAAAAGCGCCATCGCCGGATTCTCGCTAGTCCTCCGACAGCCCGTAGAACCGGGAGGGGTTCTGGTCCAGGATCTTGTCGATGACATGGGGCGCCACCTCGCCCTTCTCCCGCAGGCCCTTCAATGCCAGCAGCTCGCTGGCGTTGTCATTGTGTCCGTAGTCGGAGCCGATCATGATCATGTCCTCGCCGGCGTGGTCGAGGACGTAGGGCAGGTCGTCGTCCGTCTGGCAGGCGACGTAGAGACGGTTCGCGGGGAGCAGATCGCCGTCGGACTCGACCCCGCTCTTGCGGTTCCGCAGCGTGATGTCCCGGACCACGTGGGGGACCCATTGGGCGGCTACCTCGATGGCGCCGATGCGCAGCTCCGGAAAACGCCGCGGGATTCCGCGCATGATCATGGCGTGGACGGCGCCGATGACCGTCAGCTTGGCGGTGCGGAACGGGTCGTTGCCGAAGGCTTCCGAAACCGCGGCGTTGCCGATGCCGGAGTGGATGCCGATGGGCACGTCGAGCCGCTGGGCCTCGTCGTACAGCGGGAAGAAGTACGGGTGGTGCAGCGGGTGGTTGGTTTCCAGGCCGCGCATGAACACGGCGCAGGCGCCGTGCTCCGTGGCCCAGCGCAACTCCTCCAGGGCCTCGTCCATGCTCAACAGCGGCAGTTGCACGGCCCAGTGCAGGCGCCCCTTGCCGGCGGCCCAGACGTCGGCGAGCCAGCGGTTGTAGGAACGGCACAACGCCAGCTCCACGTCCGCGCGGTCCGTGACCGGCCGCAGGAAGAGGGTGGGGTAGAGCACCTGGATGTCGGTGCCGATCTCGTCCATGTGCTTCAGCCGCGCGTCGATGTCGGCCATGTCCCGCGATTCCTTGGGGGTGTCCAGGCCGATGTTGTCGCGTCCGCCGATGAGCTTGCCGTTGATGACCCAGAAATTGCGGGTCCCGCCCTCCGGCATGTCTACGGACACGGGCACCGGACGGAACCGCTTGTCGCGGCCCTCCAGGTAGTCCCAGGTGTGCTCTGTTTCGATGACGTGGGCGTCAGCGTCGATGGCCGGCATGTTCTCCTCCTCCAGTCAGATTGGTGGAATGGCGTCCTTCGACTTCGCCTCGCTAACGCTCGGCTACGCTCAGGACGAACGGTTTGGAAGGTCTTCCCGTTGGTCCGAGCCCCTCGACAAGCCTGTCCCGAGCGTAGCGAAGCAAAGTCGAAAAACCTGTCCCGCGCCCTGTGGAAGGGCGTGTCCGAGCGCCGTGGAAGGGCC
>JAPOQB010000584.1 GCA_026710965.1 Deltaproteobacteria bacterium
GAAGCCACCGAGCACCCGATGTCCGTGGTGGGCACGTTCGGCGTGACCCGCGAGACGGGAACCGGCGACGACACGATGACCGAGAGCTACGTGGGCGCGTTCGGCGCGCACAAGAAGTAGGAAGCGCCAAAACCCCTTGTCTTCGGGGATAGCGCCCCGGCGACAGGAACACGGTGTTCCTGCTGGGCCGCGCGGCCGTCGAGGCGTCGCCGCGCTCCGGGCCTTTTGGTGAACGAACCCGGTCTGGTGCGTATCCGGCTGGAACAGGCCCCGTCCTTCTTCTACCCACCGAAGGACGGAGCGTCGCGGGAACCCTCGAGCGTGTGCTGTCGGCGAACCGCCGCCAGCGGTGGCGGCTAATGTGCGGCGGTTCCTTCCGCAAATCAGGGCGCGCCGACGTTGGAACATGCATTTGGGCTTTGCCGCCGCTACGCGGAGTCGCTGACTTCTCGCCAGATCCAGTCACCGCCCTTGCATGGGGCATGCGAACCATATACGCGCACTGATGCACACTTCCGAGAAGGGCGTCAGTGCGGATCTGACGCTCTTCGGTTGATTTCGGTCGGGCGTGAGGGGTTGGACTCGGTCGCTACGCTTCTGTCCAACCCCGCACGCCCGACCGATCGGCGGGAGGTGGGGGCTCCCGGCCGGGACCCGTACGTGATTCCCGACAACGGGTCTTCGCACCGGAGCAAGAAGACTCCGCATGGGTCCGGAAGCAGACGCGATTCCACCTGTTCTGCACCCCGACAGGCGCTAGTTGGCTCAACCGGATCGAAATCTTCGTCGGCATCCTGATGCGCAAATCACTCGCCGCGGCATCTTTGGATGCCGTCGCGAACGTGGCCGCATGACTAGTCAACTGATTTGCATAACGCAACGCTGGGTAGTGAGTAGCCAACTTGGCGCTGCCGCGGTGAACTGCTACAGTTCGTCGAACTCGGAGTCGCCACGCGGACGTTGACGGCTGTACTGGTTCACCAGCGAGGCTTCGGCCGAGGCCTCGTCGCACAACAGGAGAGTCTCCGATCATGAAGAATACGAAGCTGAAGAGCCGGACCGCGGCATGCAGCCGCGAACAGGCCGCGGGTGAGATCCAGGCGGTCAAGCATGCCAAGATGGGCGTTACGACCGCCCGCGTGGAGGCCCGAGTATCCGATTTCTTGGAGAGGGCGGCGTGGAGCGAGCCACCGTCTTCGTCTCCCTCAGCCAGAGGAACGCGATGATCCTCACCCGGCTGTGCCGTGCCCTCGCCATCAGCGCCTGTTTGTTGCTCGCGCTCGTTGTCCTTCAGGATAGGAGCGCCGCTGAAGAGCTGACAGGCGCCACGGCGGCGAAGGCACTGATTGATGCCAGTCGCTTCAAGGAGGCGCTGGCTGTTCTGCGGCCGCTGCTGGAGAATGACGTGGTCGAGACGAACACGCTTTTCCTCTTCGGCGTGGCGGCGGTCCAGGCATCGCGGCAACCCGGCCTGGCCGATGGGGAGCGGGAGACACTGCTGGACGATGCGATCGCCGCCTTCCGCAACATCCTCATCGACGGTCCCGGGCTGGTGCGCGTGCGTCTGGAACTCGCCCGGACCTTCTTCCTCAAGGGCCAGGACGCCTTGGCGAGGCGGCACTTCGAGCGCGTGCTGGCGGGCAACCCCCCGGCGCCCGTGGTGGCCAACGTCCAGCGCTTCCTGTCGCAAATACGGGCGCGCCGACGGTGGAACATGCACATGGGCGTCGCGGTGGCGCCAGACACCAACATCGGTGCAAGCTCCAACGAAAGATTCATCTATATCTTCGGTTTGCCGTTTCGC
>JAPOQB010000035.1 GCA_026710965.1 Deltaproteobacteria bacterium
CAGGCAGCGGCAATGCTCCATGCTGTCGCCGCCGTTGATGTCCTGGTAGACGGCCCCGTTGCGGTAGTGCAGCGCGGTGGCCTCGAAGACATTCTCGGTGCTCCGGCTCGAGGCGTAGCCGGTGAACTCCCCGAACGGCCCTTCCTTCTCACGAACCCCAGCGAGGATACGTCCCTCGATGACGATCTCCGACCACCGGGGTGCGTTGACGTCCACGGTGGCGCAGGGCGTCAGCTCCAGCGGCTCGCCCAGGAGCCCCCCCTGGAGCGCGAACTTCTCGACTCCGGCCGGCGGCAGCGTCAACGCCCCCAGGGACATCAACGGATGCACGCCGATGCAAATCGCGGCCTCCAGGGATTCCCCCTTTTCCTCGGCGCGGCGGAAATACTCGAACATGCGCCGCCGGGAGTGCAGGCTGACCCCGAGTCTGCGCGGCCCCTTGAGCTGCATCCGATGAAACCCCACGGTGCTCATGTCCGACTGCGGGTCCCGCGCCACCACCAGACCCGCGGTGACGTAGGGGCCGCCGTCCTGCTCGAAGTGGGTGAGAATGGGTAGCTGCCCCAGATCCACCGCCTCGTTCAGCAGAGTGTTGTCCTGAAAGGGCGCGTCCTTCACGACCCTGGGGGCAACCGGCCGCTGAATCCGCTCCCTGAACTCGTGGACCAGCCGTTCCTCCGACGCGTCGAAGGCCCAGGCCAGCCGCGGACGGTGCGCCAGCACGTTGGCCGCCGTGGCGAATTCGCTCCCGGCGATGTTCCGGAACACCACCGCGGGACAGGACGGCAACCGTTCCGCCTCCATGACCATGGCCGTGGCTTCGAACTCCCGGGACACCGGCTCGTCGACCTCGAGCAACTGCTCGGGGCATTCGTCCTTCAATCGTTTCAGAAAACCCTGTAAGTCCTGTGGCACTGAAATCTCCTCGCCTACCCTTTATTCCCTCCTTACGTCATTCCCGCAAAAGCGGGAATACCGGTGGAGGAGGGGCCATTCAGGCGTTGTACCCGGCTCGATCGTGGCTCACCGGATCCCGATCCTTGCCCGCACCGCCTCGATGGAGCACTCCAGCGGCTCCGGCGGATCCACTGCCCGCAACGCCGCGTCGACGTCCTTGAGCCCGTGTCCGGTGGACACCACGACGATGCGCTCCGTGGACGAGACCTCGCCCTGGTCCACGAGCTTCACCAGCACCGCCGCGGCCGCCGCCGCCGCGGGCTCGCCGAAGAGTCCGGTGGTCCTGCCCAATAGCGGCATGGCTTCGAGAATCTCGCCGTCGGATACGCTCACGGCGCTTCCGCCGGAGGCGCGCAAGTCCTGCAACGCCATCACTCCGTTGCGCGGTAACGATACGCTGATGCTGTCGGCCAAGGTGTCTTCGTTCACGGGACGAATGGTGCCGTCGCCGTCGAACGCCTGCTTGATGGACTGGGAGCCCTCGGCCTGGGCCGCCACCAGCCGCGGCAGCCGGGAAATCCAACCCAACCGGTGAAGATCCGTGAACCCCTTCCAGACGCCGCTCAGGATGCAGCCGTCGCCGGTGGCGACGATGACGGTGTCGGGCGGTTCCCAGCCGAGCTGCTCGGCGATCTCCAGCGCCACGGTCTTTTTCCCCTCCACGGTGTAGGGGTTGTAGCCGGTGTTGCGGTTGTACCACCGGAAGCGGTCGCTGGCCTCCACGCACAGACTGAAGGCCTCGGAATAGCTGCCACGAATCGACAACACGTCCGCGCCGAAGATCAGCAGTTGCGCCACCTTGGCTCTCGGCGCCGACTCCGGCACGAAGATGTGGCAGGGCAGCCCCAGGGCGGCCGACAGGCACGCCAGCGACGCCCCCGCGTTTCCGGTGGAGGCGGCGGCGAACTCCGTGCGTCCCAGCTCCTGCCCCTTGAGCAACACCACGGAGCTGGCCCGGTCCTTCAGCGAGGCGGAGGGATTGGCGGTATCATCCTTGACCCAGAGGCGTTCCAGGCCCAGGGCTCGTCGCAGGCCGGGGACCGGATAGAGCGGCGTTGCTCCCACCGCCAACGGGAACTCACTACCGACGCCGGCCAAAGGCAGCAACGGAAGATAGCGCCAGTGATCCCGGAACGGCAACGC
Organism: Deltaproteobacteria bacterium; assembly: GCA_026710965.1. Classification (GTDB taxonomy): domain Bacteria; phylum Desulfobacterota; class Binatia; order UBA9968; family JAJDTQ01; genus JAJDTQ01. The sequence goes on from JAPOQB010000035.1 coordinate 2,101, forward strand.
GGCCAGGCCGTCACGGCTCGCCGACGCCTTTATCCGGTCGTAGTCGTAGGACACCCGCAGGGTGCCCAACTCCCCGCACTCGGGGCAACTGTACTGGTCGGCACCTTCCCGGTAGGCGGCGCCGCACAGGACGCAGGTGAGGCTTTCGGGGACGGGCATCGTCAGTGTCCTGTCCGAACGGCGTCCTTCGACTTCGCTACGCTCAGAACGAACGGTTGTGGAAGTTCCCCGTTCGTCCTGAGCGCAACGTAGCGTCACCGGTGCGGAGTTGAAGGACGCCGTTCTGGACAACAGAGTTCACTAGCGCACGATGTGAAGGTTCCGGCGCGCCAGGTTGGCCTTGTCCTCTTCACGAATGGGATGCTCGCGGTCGGGGATCTCGACGGTCTCCTCGTTGCCGAAGAGCGGCGTAGAGAAATAACGCATGCCGGTGTCGTTGATCATGGTCACGATCATCCTGGTGGACGGCAACGCCGCCGACAGCTTGTTGGCCGCCGACACGTTGCAGCCGGACGAGATTCCGCACAGGACCCCCTCTTCCCGTGCCAGGCGCCGGGCCATCGCGATGGAATCCTCGGAGGAAACCGTCACCACCCCGTCCACGTAGTCCAGGTCCAAATTCTCGGGGATGAAACCGTCGCCGATGCCCTCGATGGCGTGGGGTCCCCAGGTCCCGCCCGACAGGATCGGACATTCGGCGGGCTCCACGGCGTAGATCCTGGCGTTGGGGTTCTGCTCCTTGAGATACTTGCCGACCCCGGAAACGGTCCCGCCGCTGCCCTGGGACGCCACGAACACGTCCACCTCGCCATCGGTCTGCTGCCAGATCTCCGGACCCGTGGTCTCGTAGTGGGCCGCGATGTTGTCCCGGTTGGAAAACTGGCCGGGCTCCCAGTAAAGGTCGGGGTTGGCGCGCTTGAGCTCCTCCACCTTGTCCAGACACAGATCCACGTCGCTCTCCGCCCCGGGGGTCAGCACCAGTTCGGCGCCGTAGGCGCGCATGGAGGCCTTGCGCTCCTCGCTCATGCCCTCGGGCATCACCACCACCACCGGGTAGCCGCACACCGCGCCGATCATCGAGGTGGCGATGCCGGTGCTGCCGGTGGAGGCTTCCAGGATGGTCATGCCGGGCCGGAGATCCCCCCGTTCCTCCGCGCTCCTGACCATGCGGCGCAGGATCCGGTCCTTGAGGCTCGACGACGGGTTCATGAACTCGAGCTTGCCGCACAGAGTCTGCGGTCCCACCGCGACCTTGCCGAGCCGCAGCAGCGGCGTCAGTCCGGCCGCCTGGGTAATGTCCTCCGCGATCCGTCCCCGGGATGCCCAATCCGTCATGGCTGTCCTTTCCGGCCGTCCGTCAGAGCCCCAGCATCGCCCTGGGGTTGTCGATAATGAGCTTCTCCACGTTCCTGGGCGAGACCCCCTTCTCGTACAGGCCCTGGGCGTAGAGCCACAGCGCCTCCGGCGGCAGCGGGTTGTGGGACTGGCCGGTATCGCTCATGACCACGCAGTTGTCGAAGCCCATGGAATCCATGATGCCCTTGGTGAATTCCAGGTTCACGTAGGCCCACATCGGCGAAATGGTGCAGTAGCCGAACTCGCCGATGGCGCCGTAGCGCATCATCTGCTTCAGGAAGTCGAGGTTCATCCCCGCGGGCACGCGGAAGTAGGGGTGGGTGATCAGGATTTTCTTCACCCCCCTTTCGTGGGCCGCCTTCACCAGCAGCTCGATCTCGGCGAGGGACAGGTGCGCGGTCCCCAGGATGGCGTCGTGCTTGGCGATGAGCTCCAGCACCACCAGGGCCTCGTCCACCACCTTGCCGTCCTTGACCGCGGAGATGGGGTCGCCCCAGACGAAGTCCGACCCGCTGGTCTGGGTGTCGTAGCTGCCCCGGGCGCCGTGGATCTCCACGTGGTGCGCCGCGTCGATGGTGGGCATCCAGATCTCCTTGGCCCCGAGCCGCAGCCCGACCTCGGCCGCCGCCGGGTTGATGCCGCCGACGAACTGGTTCATCACCACCCCGCCGAAGACCTTGATGTCGGGAAACTCCTTCTGAATGAGATAGGCGCGGCTGACCGTGCTCTCGTGATGGCATTTCAGCACGATGGCCGCCATTCCCGCCTCCGAGGCGGCCTTCACCGCCTCCCGGTCATCCACCCGCCGCTGGAACACGCACGGATAGGAGTGCACGTGCAGGTCCACGGCGCCGTCGAGTTTCATGAATTCCATGGGGGTTCCTCCATCGTGATGCGATCCTTGCGCGCTGCCGATCCCGGGCGTGACCGCCGGTCGCCCCTACCCGTGCCGGCACCGTTGCGGCCGTGGCCCGCGGTCATCCCATGCCCACGAGGTCCAGGTCAAGCGCCCGGCCCACGGCTTCCAGGGCGGCCTGGTTGCTGGTGACGATGGGCAGGTCGTAGGCCTCCTTCAGGCGCGGCAGCGTCGCCACCGCCTGATAGTTGGTGCAGGAGATGAACAGCGCATCCACCGGCGGATGCGCGCCCAGCTTCTCCCGGGCGAAGGCGAGGATCTCGGGCGGCTCCACCAGGGCCAGGTTGAAGTTGACGCTGATTCCCATGCCGTGGATCGAGGCCACCTCGATGCCGTCATCCTCCACGCTGGCCTTGATGCGGACGTTGAGGTCCTCGATATAGGGCGTCAACACCGCTACCCGCCTGACCTTCAGCGACGCGAGCTTGCGCCGCACCGATTCGATGACGCTGACGGTGGGCTTGCCGGTGACGTCCGAGATGCGGCGGCACAGCTCGGCGTCGTAGTCGTTGCCCCGCAGCGCCCCGGCGCTGGTGCAACCGAACACCACCAGGTCGGGCTTGGCCGTGGCCACGTCGCCGGCCGTGGGCAGGCAATACTCGTCGAGCATCTCTTCCTCGCCCTTGACCGTGGTGGCTTCCATGTACATCCGTCCGGGGTGGACCGTGGCCGACGCCGGCAGGTGCCGGTAGAAGTCCACTTCCATGACCGTATTCGATGAAGGAATGAGCAGTCCGACCCTTTGACCCAATTTGCTTCCCTCCTCTTGCCTGCTCAGTCGTCGCTGAACTCGCCCCGGGCCTTGGCCTCCTGGATGGCGAAGAAAACCCGCTCCGGGGTGATGGGGGTCTCGGTGATGCGAATGCCGATGGCGTCGTAGATGGCGTTCAGGATCGCCGGGGTGGTGGGGATGGTGGCCGGTTCGGCCACACCCTTGGCCCCGAAAGGCCCCTTGGGATCCGGCACCTCGACGATCTCGCACTCGATGTCCGGCACGTCCATGGATGTGGGCACGAGATAGAATGCCAGCGACGACGTGCGCGGTATGCCGTTTTCCAAAATGTGCTGCTCGTAAAGGCCGTAGCCCAGGCCCATGGCGGCGCCGCCCTCGATCTGCCCCTCCACCGCCACCGGGTTGATGGCCTTGCCGGCGTCGGTGGCGGAAACCAGCTTGGTGAGTCGGATGCGCCCGGTCTCGGTATCCACCTCCACCTCCGCCAACTGGGTGGCCCAGCCGTAAGTGGCATAGGCGTCCCCCTGGGAGGTCTCCGGGTCCACGTCATCCGTGGTGTTGTCGTGCCAACCCCAGGCGGCCGCCCGCCGGCCGTGGAAGTGAAGTTGATGCGCCACCTTGCCCACGGACACCAGCGGCCGGTCGGTCTCGATCTCGCACACTTGCCCCCGGCGTACCTGGAGGTGCTCCTTCGGGCATTCCAGCATGCGCGACGCCATGTCGAGGATCTGTTCCCGCAACTCCCCCGCCGCCCGCTGCACCGCCACGCCCTGGACGAAGGTGGCGCGGCTGCCCGAGGTCGGCCCGGCGTCCGGCGTGCTGCCGGTATCGGCCGCCACCACGCGAATCTGGTCGGGCTCGATGCCCAACTCCTCCGCGGCCACCTGGGTGACCACGGTCATGACTCCCTGGCCCATATCGCACGCCCCGGAGTAGACCGTGGTGGTGCCGTCCTCGGCCATCTCGATCTCGGCCGAGCCGATGTCGGCCCGGCTGAAGCCGTAGCCGATGCCGTAGTACATGGAGCCGATGCCCAGGCCTTTTCTGATCGCCATGGCCGTCTAGCCTACCAGCCTCACGAAGCCGCCTGAGGCCGCTTGAAGCGCAGATCGTGAGCGCTCATGTAGTCCTTGATTCGTTGCAGCGTCGCCTCGATGCCGCAGCCCTCGTTCATCAATTGGCCGGTGGAGGAGGCGAGCCCCGGCTTGAGACAGTTCTTCAACCGAAATTCCACCGGCGACATGCCCAGGCGATGGGCCAGTTGGTCCATCTGCGATTCATGGGCCACCGCCGCCTGCATCACCCCGAAGCCGCGCATGGCGCCGGAGACGAGATTGTTCGTATAGAGCGTGTAGGTGTCCACCCGGATGTGGGGCACGTCGTAGGGACCGGTGGCGTGGATACCCGCCTTCTTGATGACGTAGGCGCCGAGGGAGACGCCCGCGCCGGTATCGCCGTAGATGTCGCCGTCCAGAAAGGTCAGCTTGCCGTCGGCGCTGGCGCCGGTGCGGAAACTCATGGCCATGGGGTGGCGCTTGGTGTTGGCGATGAGGGACTCCTCCCGGGTGTAGACCAGCCGCACCGGCCGGCGCGTCTTCATCGCCAGCAGGCCCACGTGGATCTCGGCGGTGATGTCGTCCTTGCGGCCGAAGCCGCCGCCGATGGGCGCCTGGATCACCCGCACCTTGTTCATGGCGAGATTCAGGGCCGGCGCGATCTGGCGGCGGTCGCGGTAGGGATACTGGGTCCCCACCAGGATATTGAGCACGCCCGAGGGATCGAGATAGGCCAGCCCCGCCTCCGGCTCCATCGGCACGTGGTCCATCCGGTGGGTGTGGTAGGAGTCCTCCACGATCACGTGCGACTCACGGATGCCCTGCTCCAGGTCGCCCTTGCGCACCGTCGTATGCTGGAACACATTGCCGCCCTCATGGACCGACGGCGCGTCCGGGTCCAGCGCATCCTTGTAGGTGAGGATCGGGCGCAACGGCTCGACGTCGACCTTGATCCTCGACACCGCTTCCTCGGCCGCCTCCTCGTCCTCCGCCGCCACCAGCGCCAGGGCGTCACCCGCGGACCGCACCTTGTCGTCGGCCAGCGCCCGCTGGTCGAGCACGGCGAGGCCGTAACGGTTGGTGCCAGGCACGTCCGACGCGGTCAACACGGCGGCCACGCCCGTCACCTTGGCGGCCTCCCGGGTGTCGATGTTCCGGATCACCGCGTGGGGAGTCCCGGCCCACAGGATCTTGGCGTGAAGCATACCGGGCACCACCATGTCGCCGACGTACTCGGTGGCCCCCAACGCCTTCTCCAGCGCGTCGGGCTTGGTGACGTTCTTGCCGATCCAGTGGTACGGGCCGGCGGTTTCCTGGGAGGTGTCTTCGCTCATGTTCCCTCGTTGCCGAGCTCGACCGCAGCCGCGCGCACGGCCTTGACGATCTTGCCGTATCCGGTACAGCGGCAGATGTTCCCGGAGATGGCGAAGCGGATCTCCTCGTCCGTGGGGTCCGGGTTTTCCTGGAGCAGCGCGTAGGCGCTCATGATCATTCCCGGGGTGCAGTAACCGCACTGGACGCCGCCCTGCTCCACCATCTGCCGTTGCACCGGGTGGGGGTTTCCGACCTCCCCGAGGGCTTCGATGGTGACGATCTCCTTGTCCACCGCGTCCGGCACCAGCACCAGACACGACACCACCGGCCTGCCGTCCAGCAGCACCGTGCAGGAGCCGCACTCGGCCTCGTTGCACCCCTTCTTGCTGCCGGTCAGGCGGAGGTTCTCCCGCAACACGTCCAGCAGGGACTCATGGGGCTCCGCTTCGGTTTCCCGGGTCCCGCCGTTCACCCGGAGCGCATACCGTTGTTTCATACCGTTTCCGTTCCGCCGGCCCGGGCCCGTTCCACCGCCTGACGCAAAACGCGTTGCACCAGGATCCGTATCAATTCCTTGCGGTAGGCCGCCGTTCCACGGATGTCGTCAATGGGGCGGCACTCCTCCATGGCCGCGGCACCGGCCCACTCGAGAAGCTTCGGGTTCGGCTCCTTTTCCCGCACCAGATCCTCGGCCCGGAACGCCCGGATCGGGGTGGGCGCCACCGCGCCCAGGGCAATGCGCACCGCCCGCACCCTTTGGCCGGCCGCGTCCAGGGTCACGGCCGCCGCCGCGCTGGCAATGGCGATATCCATGGCCGACCGCGGCGTGAACCGCTCGAAAGCATCGCCCGCAAACGGCTCCGGCTCCGGCACCTCCACCGCCAGGAGCAGTCCGCCGGGCCCCAGGACCGACGCCCCGGGTCCCTCGAAGAAGTTCTCCACCGAGACGGTCTCCCGCCGGGACCTTTCGGTCCACAGGCTCGCCATGGCCCCCAGGGCCATCAGCGGCGGCGCCGTGTCCGCCGACGGCGAGGCATTGCACAGGTTGCCGCCCACGCTGGCGAGGTTCCGCAACTGCAACGACCCCACCACTTGAAGCGCTTCGCGGATGGAGGGAAAACGGTCCCCCACCGCGGCCGACGTCTCCAGGTCGCGCATGGGCGTACAAGCTCCGAGTCGCAGGCCCCGGCCGGGCTCGCAGGTCCAGCCGGAGAGCTCCGGTATCCGCTTCAGGTTCACCAAACCGTCGGTGCGGACCACGCGACGGCGCAACTGTATGACGACATCGGTGCCGCCGGCAAGCGCTTTGCGGGCGCCCTTCCCTTCCCGCAGCAGGCCGCTCGCTTCATCCAGCGACGTCGGCTCGAAGTAGTCAAACCGCATGCATCGTGCTCCTGATCAGGTCAGCCTGGGAATCACATCCGAGGCGATCATCTCCAACTGCTCCGGCTGGTACCGGTAGGGGATCAGGATGATCCGGTCCACACCGGCGTCGACGTGGGCCTGGAGCTGCTCCGCGCACTGCTCGGCGGTACCGCGGATGGCGTGCTCGATGGTGGAGTCGCTCCACTTGGCGATGTCCCACTCGGTGGAGAGCCAGTGCCGCATGGGCTCGTCCGCCGCTTCCTTGGAGGGCCCCACGTAGATGGCGAGCTGGTTGGTCGAGGTCAGCTTCGAGGGGTCGCGTCCGGCCTTTTCGGCGGCGGCCAGGACCTTGGCCCAACTCTTGGCGAAACCCTCGGGCGTGTAGAAATAGGTCAGCCAGCCGTCTCCCTTGCGGCCCGCGCGGCGCAGCACCCGGTCGATGTAGCCCCCGATCAGGATCGGCGGATGGGGCTTCTGGACCGGCTTGGGGAGGAGCACCGCCGAGCGCAGGTTCAGCTCGTCCACCTGCTCGGTGACCATATCCTCGGTCCACAGCCGCACCAGCAGATCGAGATTGCGCTCGAAGATGCGGCCCCGGTCCTTGAACGAGATGCCGACGGCGTCGAACTCCCGGGCGTACCAGCCCGAGGCGGCCCCCAGCAGCAGGCGGCCATTGGAGATCTGGTCCAGGCTGCCCAGCACCTTGGCCGTCACCACCGGGTTGCGTAGCGGCAACACCATGACCCCGGTGCCGAGACGCACGCGTCGGGTCCGGACCGCAATGGCGGTGAGGATGGTGAGCGAGTCCAGCACCGGGAAGCTCGGGTCCACCCCCAAAAGGATATGGTCCCAGGCCCAGAGCGATTCGAAACCCAGCTCCTCGGCGCGCTCCGCGTAGGTCAACAACCCCTCTACGTCCGGGGTTTCGCCCGGACCGACGAAATTGCGAATGGCGACTCCAAACTGTACCGGCATGTATTCAGGCTCCGTCAAGTCGATCGGGCAAGTCTACCCGAGACCTACCCGAGAAATTTCCTCTCCGGATCAATGCTCCGGAGCGTCTCCAACTCTTCCTCGCTGGGCGGCTCGGTCACCGGCGGGTTGTCGGGCACCGGCAGCTCGAACCCGGTATTGTCCTGCACTTCCTGGACAGTGACTCCCGGATGGAGGCTCTCGAGTCTCAGCCGCCGCGTCTCGGCGTCGAACACCAGCGTGCCCAGATGGGTGACGATGCGGCTCACGGTGCCGAACAGGAGCCCCGCCTTGCGGCGCGAGTCGCCGCCCTCCAGAAATCCCGGACTGGTCACGAAATCCACTTTCGGCACGAACCGCCGCCGCTCGTGCATGGTCACCACCATGACCTTGCGGCACAGGGAGATGATGTCGTTGGCGCCGCCGCTCCCCGGCAGCCGGACCTTGGGCCGCTCGTAGCTGCCGATGACGCTGGAGTTGAGGTTCCCGTGACGGTCGATCTGGGCGCCGCCGACGAACCCCACGTCGAGGAACCCCCGCTGGGCGAACAGGAACGTGTCGGTGATGCCCGGCAGCATCTGGGCCCGGGGCGCCGTGCGCATCTCGTTGGTCGAGTACGGCAAACGTCCCGGCACCATCCGGGGGCCCATGCTGCCCCCTTCCACGACGATGACGAGGTCGGGCGCCTGGGTCTTCTGCGCCAGCACCGCCGACACCAGCGGCACGCCCACGCCGGCGAATACGGAAGTCACGCCCGCGAGCTGGCGGGCGGCAACCACCGCCAGAAGTTCGGTGGCGGAGTACGTCATCGCGGCCCCAGCAGTTCCTCGGCGCATCGCCGCTGCCGCGCCAGGGCCTCTTCGCCGAACAGCGCCAGGTAGGCCTCGTGACCCGTTACGCCGTACACGTAACGGTCGAGATAGTCGTTGATGGCGCCGGTTCCGTGGGCCTTGACCGCATCGGTGTAGGCCTCGAAGTGGGCGAAGTCGGCCTCGTACAGGCCGTAGCACTCGTGGGGGAAGGAGCCGTAGGGCACCTCCACCACCGCGTCCACCACGAGCCCGGGAATCACCGTGCGGTCGGGCCGGCGGCGGACCTCCTCCTCGTCGATGATCTCCTCGGCGGTGACGATAACGGTGGCGGCGGCCTTGGCGATATCCACGTCCATGTGCGGGTAGCCGTCGATCTGACAATTGCCGAAGCGGTCGGCCCGGTGCACGTGGATCAGCGCCACCTCCGGGAAGAGGCCCGGCACGAGGCACAGGGTCTCCCCGGTGAACGGGCATTGCATGGTCCTGGTGTCGGTGACGCCCATCAGGTCCGACCCCAGCATG
>JAPOQB010000688.1 GCA_026710965.1 Deltaproteobacteria bacterium
AAGTGCTGGAGCAGTCGAGCGTGCTGCAGCAGACGGAAGAGGGGAAGGACCCGGACTTCGCCAATGTATCCAAGGAGAAGTGGGGCGAGATCCTGGACAAGATGTCGCCGGACGACTTCAAGTACAAAATGTAAGGCAAGGTCGGAGATATTCTTAAAGTAGATCAGGGGAAATCGAGTATATGGCGGCGGCGAGAAAGCGTATTCTGCGAAAAGACATCCGTCAGCCGGACCGCTTCATGGTCCTGCTGGGGCAGTGCCTCGACTTCGTCAAGGCTTACCGGAACCAGTTGATGGCCACGGCGGCGGCCGTGGTGGTCGTGGTAGGGACGGTGTTCGGTTGGCAGTACTACCGCGGTTACCAGCGGGATCTGGCGTCTCGTGAGTACAACAAGGGACTTCAAGAGTTTCAGGAGGGTCGTTACGACGACGCCCTGAAATCGTTTCAAAGCCTTCGGGAACGGGGTGAAGCCCCGTACGACCGGATGGCGCTCCTCTACGTCGCCAACAGCCATATCGCGCTGGATCAACCCGCAAAGGCCGTGGAGACCCTCGGCGGCCACAGTCCCGGAGAAAAGGACGGCTTCCTGGACCAGGTTGCGCTGGTGACTCTGGGTCTGGCTCAGGAAATGAACGGTTCGTGCGAAGAGGCGGTACAGTCCCTGAACCGGGCTCTCGATCGTCAAGGACCGCTGCGTCAGGAAGCCATGCTGGGCAAAGCGCGCTGCAACGCGCGGCTGGGCAAGACGCAAGATGCAGTAGAGGGTTACAAGGCATACCTCAAGGAATTTCCGGAAGGCGAAACCGTTGAGATCGCCTTGCGGATGCAACGGCTGGCGGCCCAATCCGGCCAATCCTCACAGTAGACTAGCCTGTAGTGCCGACCGGGCCAAGGTTCGCCTGTAGACATACAACGTCTGATAATGTATATTATGTCAACTTCCGAGTTGGTGTCGGAACTCCAACTCGTAAGCTGAAATAATATACTGCTCCCTCCCACATAACATACTTGCCCCCTGCCCACGGGGGTCGCTTTGCCGGTGGGCGTCACTCGCAAACTGACATAAGGTGGCCGTTTTTTTCGGCGGGCTCTGGGTCAGCCGCGTTTCTTGGTTCCGGTGTCGGGGTTCTCGGAAGGGGCATCGGCCGCCCCGCCCTGCACGAGGAAGAGACGGGTCCTGATGTGTTCGTGGCGGCGGTGGTAGGTCCAGGCGCCGTAGGCGCTGGTGCTCAGGGTATAGATACCGTCTTCCAACGGTTGCGCGCTCATGTCGCTGCACGTGCTGAAGGCGGACCGCGGGATCCATTCGCGGTGGAAGGTACAGTTTCCCGAACCATTGTTCCCCGGCGTCCGCTGGAGGTACAGGCAATAGTTGCAGGTGTTCTCCCAGTCGGGTTGTTGGCGGCGGGATGTGGGTTTCTTTGACATGACCGGCTGGAGTTGGTTGGGAGAGTTTGATGCGATCGAGGCTTCCGATTATGCGGTGCTGTCCGGGGGCTAACGCTCCACCGGCAGGCCGGCTTCGTTCCATCCAAGCAGACCGCCGGCCAGATTCGAGACGTTGCCGAAACCGGATCTGCCCAGTATGGCCGCCGCGGTGGCGCTGCGCATGCCGGCCCGGCAGACGGTGACCACCGGACGGGCCTTGTGTTCCTCGATCTCGCTCAAGCGGTTCATGAGCTCCCGGAGCGGGATCAACGTGCTCCCGGCCAGGTGGCCGAGCTCTCCTGAATACTCGGCAGGCTCGCGCACGTCCACCAGCAACGGACGGTCCTCCGAGGCGAGCATTTCTTGGAGATCCTCAACGCCGATTTCCTGGACTTTCTTGAGTTCGCTCCAATCCGGAAAACTGATCTCGCCGCTGCCGAGGGCCGACTGGTTGGGCTGCAGGACCTCCTGGATGTTCTGGGGCGGTGAGAGCTGAAGGTTGTTCATCAACTCGATGTAGTCCTGCCGGGTGCGGTTGGCAAGGCGTGGATTGGTCTGTTTTTCCAGGCCGATGGTGGAGGTGCTGTTGCCGCGGTAATCGTGGCCCGGGCGGACGACGGTGTCGTCGGGAAGCGTGAAGAGCTTCCGTGTCACGGCGTCGAACTGGGCGCCGGCATCGCCGCCCGCGAAATCCGTACGGCCCGAGCCGCCGATGAAGAGCGTGTCGCCGGTGAGGACGTTGCCTTCCACCAGCAGGCTCATGCCGTCGGGTGTGTGCCCGGGCGTATGGAGGACGCGTACGCTGAGATCGCCCACCGGAACTTCCTCGCCGTCGTCCAGATGCAGGTCGACGGCCGGACTCGGCGCCCATTTCTGCATGGCGAAGCGCGGTCCGATGAGAGAGCGCAATTGAGGGCAGCCGCTGAGATGGTCGGCGTGAGTGTGGGTGTCGATGACCAGATCCAATTCGAGGCGGTGGTAGGCCAGCACGGCGATATAGCGGTCCACGTGGGCGTAGAGAGGATCCACCAGGACCGCGTGTCCCCTGCCCTCGTCCGCGATCAGGTACGTCTTGCAGCTTCCGCCGTTCAGTTCGTTGAGGATCATGGTCGGTCGCCTTTGCCAGGCCAGGTCTGCCCTGAGGTGGTCGAGGGGATCTGAGTCAGGGTCAGAAGTAGCGCCAGAGCCACCATTTTTCGAACAGGACCTTGCTCCAGTAGATCGTTCGGGATGGCCCCCAGGAGCGCGAGTCGGTGGCGCCAAAGGGAGGCCAGCCCTGAGGATACGTGGTGCGATTGGCGGCGGCGCGTCCCGCGCCGCATGAGAGCAGTCATATGGTGTGCAGGTGAAGGGTCGACAATTCCCCTTCCCCGGTGATCTCCGCCACCAGATTGTCCGCCACCACGTCCGCCTCCTGGTGCGCCACGCCACCGGCCTTGGAGGCCGGCATGTCGGCGTTGTCGCCGATAGCGTAGACATTCTCCCACTTGGTTTCCAGGGTATCGTAATCCACCTGGATGCCGGTCTCTCTCTCCGCCAGGTCGCAGTCGTAAAGCACGCCGGCGGGGCGGTGCGGCGGCACCATGAACAACAGGTCGTAGGAGAGCTCGTAGCCGTAGAGGCCCTTTACCCGTTTTTTCTCCGCGTCGATGGATTGCACGGTGAAGTCGTAGTGGATGGTGACGTCGCGCTTCTTGCTTTGGGCGTCCATCCACACCGAAGGCATGTGCTCTTCGCCCGCCGGCTCCGGCTCCCGGGTGAAGTACTGGAGATCCACCAGGTCGCGGATGTTGCGCTCCTTGAAATAGCTGTCGAGCATCCACTGGGCCTCATACGGGGCCGGTGGACAGCGGTAGGGGCCCAGCGGGATTCCCACCAGCACGCGTCCTTCGCGAAAACTGTCGAGGGTGCTCTTGAGGCGCAGGGCCGCGTCCATTTCCCAGGGATGGTTCGCCCCTTCGGCGAAGCCGGGAAGCAGGTCGGGCCTTATCTCGAGGCCCAGGGACACGATCAGATAGTCGTAGGGGATGGCGGTGCTCTCGAGGATGACCTGCTGCCGCCCGGGATCGATCCCCAGGATTTCCGCCTGGAGGACCCGGATGTTTCGCTTCTCCAGGCGCTTGAGCTTTCGTGTGATGTCCTCGGGCCGGCGCTGTCCCACCATGAGGAACAGAAACGCGGGCATGAAGACATGGTCGGCCCGGCGGTCGATGAGCGTTACGTCATGGTCGGCGCCGAGGGCGCGGCCGAGCTTGGTGGCGGCCACCACTCCCCCGCTGCCTCCCCCGAGCACGACGATCTGCTTGCGTCCGTTGTGGTAGTGCATCTCTGAACCTGTTGACGCTGGACCGGGTAGCCGTCAGGCCCCCTTCTGCAGGCGCCGTCTGGCTCGAAGGGCGAGCCCCCTGAGGCTGCGCATGCGCCGGTCCCGCCACATACGCTGTTCCTGTTGCCCTTCTTCGGTCAATTCGGACTCGAACCGCGAAGTGCCGCGAATCAAGAGCAACACCAGAAAGTCGGAACAGGCCTTGACCTGCTCCGCAACCCACGTGAAGAGTCCGCCGGACATGAGACAAAAACGCTAGCGGAGGA
>JAPOQB010000786.1 GCA_026710965.1 Deltaproteobacteria bacterium
CCGCCTGCGTGGGAACCGTGCAACCCATCATCTTCTACAAGCTCAAGCGCGACCCCGCCGTCGCCGCCGGCCCCCTGGTGACGGCGTTCAACGATCTGCTGGGCACGACGTTGTATCTGGTGGTGGCGACGGCGATGCAGGCAGCATAGCCGCATCCCGGCGCCCGTCGCCTCTCCGCGGAGGAGGTGCCTCAGACCCGGAATCCGAGTGCCTTGGCGATGTTCCGCTGCCGGTGGTCAAGGGTAACGAACGAGATGTCGTCTGGCTCGGGAGCGATGTAGAGGGCAGTCGCGACATGCCAGAGGTCGGCTCCGCGCAGATAGCCCACCTGGAGGGCCGTTTCGAACTCGTGACTCAGCGGCCGGTCCGGGAGCACCCACTCGATGCCGGAGACAAGACCGGGCATGAACCCCTGTCCCTCACGGGCGAATACCGCACGCAGTTCCGCTTCAAGCAGGTTCGAGGACAGCAGCCGCGAGAACGAGTTCAGCTTCCGGGCGCAGCCTGCGGCACCTCGCTCATCGAAGGCGATAGCGACAAGCGCGGAGGTGTCGACGTACGCGACGCTCATTCGCCTCGCTCGGCGAGAAACCGCTTGAGCGCTCCTGGCCGCCGTTCCACTGATTTCACGGGCGTCCTGGGTTCGCCCGTGCGGACCAGGACCCCCTGCCGCTCGAGGTCATCGAGTCGCGCTTCGATGGACGGGGGCGAGTCCGGGATAGCGCGAATTTCGGCCACGGGCTTCCCCCGGTAGGAAACCGTGACTGTCTTCCCATCGCGGACCTGCCGAAGGACCTCGGAGAACCGCGCCTTGGCATCGTATGCCGAATAATTGATGCTCATGGAGACAATTAAAATAACCGGTCAGACCGGTCAATACAAGTCTACGCGAAAAGGGCTCCGCCAAGTGACGCCACCGAATAACTTGCGCCGTCCGACTGGAAATGCGACAGGATGCAACACGGGAAGACACGCGACTCTCCGCCATGCCCACCATGACACGCCCTGTTTCTTCCGCAACCCTCGGCCCGGAAAGGAGACTCATGCCATGATGGTATGCCCCTACGATGAGGAGCAACTTCTGCTCATTCTTCAGGTCGACCACTCGAGAGTAACCGGTTGGTTTGCCGCCCATTGGGGAAATGACGATTTCGCCTCTCCCGTCCCGTACGACGCCATGGTCCTGGCGGCCCAGGAGCATGATACCGGCTGGTGGGATTGGGAGATCAAGCCGCGGCTCAACGACGAAGGCATGCCGCCCGACTACATCGGCAGTATCAAACATCTGGGCCAGACCGTTTGGCTCGACTTCTATCGTCACGGCATTACACGATTGGCCGAGCAGGACGCGTACGCGGGTTATGTCGTCTCCCTGCATGCCGAAGCCTTGTTGACCCAGGGGAAAGGGCTGCTTTCGTACATGCCGGATTATTCGGTCCACCCGGCGGTCCAGGAATTTCTGCGCCAGCAGGAGTCGTACCGAGCGGGGCTGATGGACCGCTTGAAGGCCTCACCCGAGTATCGGGATTACGTGTCGGACGAACAGCTCTGGACGAACTTCAAGCTCATGGAAGTCTATGATCAGATGGGCCAGTTCGTTTGCAATCGGTATCCATTCAACGCGACCCACCGGAAGAACGGCCCGAGCCGCACCATGAGCGGCGTGCCGGTGCCCGTGAAGACGGGCCGGGAGGATACGACCCTCACTTTCGACATCGAGGATGAAAGCCGGGCAACCGTCTCTCCCTACCCCTTCGATATCGACCCTCTGCCCATTTCGTTCCAGGGTCGTCTGATTCCGAAGCGGTGCTATGCGAGTCAGGCCGAGTTCCTTCGCGAATACTACGGCGCCGAGCGGCTGATGATCAATTATTCACTTCATTCGTAAGAGCGCGTGCGGAAGGGAAGAAGCCGGGAGACACCAGGCCGGCTACCGCAGCGTGCAGCCGTTCTTCTCCCGGCGCAGGCAGGCCAGGTTGTGGTGGAAGACCGCGGCCTGGGCACGGGCGAAACCCGCTCGGTCCGCGCCTTTCTTCCGCCTCCGCTGGTACCGCGCCCAATCGCCTTCGTTCCCCTCCCGCCAGTAGCCGTCGAGGATCTGCGCGGGCAGCGGTTTGAGCGCGGGCATGGTGTTGTAACGCGCCCCCGGCGGGCCGTCGCGACCGGGCAGCCGCCGGCGTTCGCCGAGGAAGCCGTGGAAGGAATAGAAGGCATCGGAGCCGGGGAGGAACGCCAACTCGTAGTCGACGCTCCGGTCTGGATCGGTGACGTCGTCCGCGGACATCATCGGCCGCTTGCCGAATCCCATCATGAAGGCCCTGGCGTCCGAGTCGAGGAATCGCACCGCGCGCCGCACCGTCCGCCCGGGGACGTGCGGATAGAGTTCGTTCGAACGGATGGCGACGTCGATGTCGAACCGTCCGTCCGGGCCGGGCTCCACCGACTCTCCGACGAGGTAGGTGCGCAGGTAGTTGTGCTGTTGCAGGTTGAGGGCGACGGGACGCTCGGCCGCGTCCAGCACCACGAACGCCGCGGTGTAGTGGTCGAGTTGGTGCCAGTCGTCCAGGTCCGCCACCAGCCGGAGGGGCATTGCCACCGCCAAGGGCGTGGCCGCGGGCAGGCCGCTCACCCGAAACACCAGGTGGTAGGCGAGCACGGTGAATTCCTCGACCGCCCGGCCGTCTTCGCGCGGCGCCCACAGGCCGGTGCGCTCGACTGCGGCGTAGACGACCGGGTGCGGCCTGGTCTCCCCCGGTACGTGCGTGAACTCGGCCCGGACGTCATCGCGGTATCGGTTCAACTCCGCCGGGGTCGGGCCGTCGATGCGGACGCCATCCCCGGTCACCAGATAGCCGTGCGCGATGTAGTCCCGGTAGAAATCGATGGGCCCTTCGTGGCCGGCGGGCAGGTGGAAGCGCGGCGCATGGCGGCGGGCCAATGCCTGATCGGCCGGGCCGGCGGCCTCGGCCGGCGGATTGGCCGCGAAGTACTCGGCAAAACCCGGATACTGCGTGAAGTTCCGGTCGGCCACGGCTACCCCGTTCCATGCGCAGACCAACAACAACCCGGCCAGAAACCCGGCCGTCGATGCCCCACCCGTCCTGTTCATCCGGTCCCGAAAGCCGCGTCGGCTACCCCGACTCGCAAGATGTCGTTGGCCATGATCCGTCGAGACTCCCTTCTAAGGACTCCGCCGTAGTCTTACCAACAAAAAGCGGCTGGGGTGTCAAGACGCGTCCGGAGGCTACGCCGTTGCTGGCTGCCACTATAGTCTCGGAGCCAGGCGCCGATGGATCTTGTGTGACCGAAGTCGAGCGATATGGATCATTCGACACAATACTTTGACATCCCCGCGGTTTCCTGGTGCTATGGATCACGCATTGGCATCGGGCGGGAAGACGTCCATGTGCTGAAGCGCGATATGGCGGTCCTGAAGCTGGCATTCGCCCCTGCCGTTCTTGCCTTGCTTGTGAAGCTGGTCTTCTTCCCATGACCCCTTCCTCCTGACCGGCTTCGGCGCCTCCGCCGAAAACCCGAAGCGGTTGCCTCAAACCACCGAATGGTAATATGCACGGGTGTGCAACCCACACGAGGAGGCACCGCCCATGGAAACCCTGTTCAACAGCCCCGACAAGTTCGCAAGCGGCTTCGCCACCGTTGACGGTTACAAGACCCACTACCTCGAGGCCGGGGAGGGAAACTCCGAGCGGTTGCTGCTGGTGCACGGCGGGGCCAACGACGTCGGCATGGACAGCTACCGCTGGTATCCGACCATCGTTCCGTTGGGCAAGCGGTTCCACGTGTACGCCATCGACGAGCTGGGCCACGGACAGACCGACCCGCCGCGCGACCTGGACGATCTGGGGCACGTGCGGGTGCGGGCGGAGCACGTCATCGGTTTCATCGAAGCGCTGGATCTTGCGCCGGTGCATCTCGTCGGCCAGTCACAGGGTGGCTGGATCGTCGCCTACATCACCATCAAGCGGCCGGACCTGGTCAGGAAGCTCGTGCTCATCGACAGCGGCAGCGCCGCCGGATCGGCCATCCCGAAGACCGGCGGGGAGCGGCAGGTCATCGAGGTGGACGGAAAGGAGGTAGCGGTGGACGGCAGTGGCGAGCTGCCCTACTTCAAGGACGTGTTCGAGCCCGGCACCATGATCTTCAAGGAGGGGATCGCCACCACCCGGGAGGGCCTCCACAAGTTGGCCCAGACCACGCTCTACCACAAGGACAGGGTCTCCGAAGAGTACCTGGACCACCTGGCGGAACTGTCCGCCCACTGGAACGGTCTCTACACGAAGCACATGGGAAAGGAGTACTGGGAGAAGAACGGCATGGCCGGCGCCAGCGAGATGTACTACTTCGACGGCGCGCACATGCGGGACCACGTCCACAAGATCAGCGTTCCCACCCTGGTCATCTGGGGCCGCAACTCCAACAAGGGCCTCGACCCCGGCTTCGATCTCTACAAGAGCATTCCCAACGCCCAGATGCACATCCTCGACAAGGCCGACCATTTCCTGTGGGTGGACCAGCCGGAGGACTTCAACAGCCTGGTGACGTGGTTTCTGGGGAAGGGCTAGAACCGTCTCCTCGGCGGCTTCAACGCCTGCGCCGAAACGCGGACCGGTTGCCTCGACCTGCCCGATGGTAATATGCATGGGGGTGCAACCCGCACGAGGAGGCATCGCCCATGGAAACCCTGTTCAACAGCCCGGACAAGTTCAAGAGCCGCTTCGCCACCGTCGACGGCTACAAGACCCACTACATCGAGGCCGGGGAAGGAAACCCCCAGAAGCTGCTGCTGGTGCACGGCGGCGCCATCGAGGTGGGCATGGGCTGCTACCGCTGGTACGCCAACATCA
This sequence comes from Deltaproteobacteria bacterium, assembly GCA_026710965.1. Lineage (GTDB taxonomy): Bacteria > Desulfobacterota > Binatia > UBA9968 > JAJDTQ01 > JAJDTQ01. Next base: position 4,866 of record JAPOQB010000786.1, read on the forward strand.
TCCCGCTGGCAAAAAAATTCCACGTCTTCGCCATCGACGAGTTGGGTCACGGCTACACCGACCCGCCGCGTGATCTCGACGACCTGAGCCACATCCGGGTGCGGGCGGACCACGTGTTGAACTTCATCGAGACCCTCGGTCTTGGCCCCGTCAACATCGCCGGCCAGTCCCAGGGCGGCTGGATCGTCACCTACATCACCCTCCTGCGGCCGGATCTCGTGCGAAAGCTGATCCTCATCGACAGCGGCAGCACCGCCGGACGGCCCGCGGAGGTAGCTTCCCTTCAGGCCACCGAGGTGGACGGCGTAGCGGTGTCCGGGGACACCAACGAGCTGCCCTACCAAAAGGTGTTGTTCGAGCCCGGCACCATGCGCCCGAAGAAGGGGCTGACCGACACCCGGGAAGGCGTGCGCACCTATGCCAGCGCGTTCTTCTACGACAAGTCCATGGTGACCGAGGAGTTCCTCGACCACCTGATGGAGCTGTCCGGCAGGTGGAGCCAGCTCTACGACGACCACCGGGGCGAGAAATACTGGGCCAAGACCACCCTGGCCGGCCAGCGCCGGCAACTGGAGATCGACGGCAAGCACATCCGGGAACACGTGCACAAGATCGACACGTCCACGCTGGTGGTGTGGGGCAAGAACTCCAACAAGGGGCTCGACATGGGGTACCTGCTCTACAAGCTCTTTCCCAATGCCCAGATGCACATCCTCGACAAGGCCAACCACTTCCTGTGGCTGGACCAGTGGGAGGATTTCAACGCGCTGGTGGAGTGGTTCATCGAGAAGGATTCGTAGGGGCGACCCGCGGTCGCCCCCTGGTGGAACCACCGTACGACCGTTCCCCGAGGAGGTACCCCAGTGGACACGCTGTTCAACAGCCCCGAGAAGTACCGGAAGCACGACGAGACCATCGACGGATACCGGACCCATTTCATCGAGGCCGGCGACCCGGCCAACGACCGGCTTCTGCTGGTCCACGGCGGCAGCGCCGCCCTGGGCGCGGGCCTCTACCGGTGGTGGCCCACGGTGCTGCCGCTGGGCGAGAAGCTCCACGTGTTCGCCGTCGACGAGCTGGGCCACGGCTTCACCGACCCGCCGCGAGACATCGCCGACCTGGGCCACGTACGCGTGCGCGCCGAGCACGTCATCCGTTTCATCGAGGAACGGGGGCTGGGGCCCATCAACCTGTGCGGACAATCCCAGGGCGGCTGGATCGTCACCTACATCACTATCACCCGCCCGGAGCTGGTGAAGAAGCTCGTATTGGTGGACAGCGGCAGCACCGCGGGGTCCGGCTTCAAGACCGGCGCCAAGAACGACGCGGCAGACGTTCAGGAGATCGACGGAGAGAAGATCCGGACCGGGGGCGGCGAACTGCCGTACTTCAAGAAGATCTTCGAGCCCGGCACCATGCTGCCCAAGGAGGGGCTGCTGGACACCCGCGAAGGCATCCGCATGTACACGGAGACCTTCGCATACGACCACGCCATGGTCACCGACGAGTACGTGGACTACCTCGAGGAAACCTCCAAGCGCTGGACGGCCTACTACCTGGAGCACCGGGGCAAGAAGTTCTGGGACAAGAAGGACGTCAAGGGCCATCACGACATGTACTTCTTCGAAGGCAAACACATCCGCGACCACGTCCACCGGATCAAGAACCCGACGCTTTTCATCGCCGGCAAGAACTCGGTCAAGGGCATCGATCCGCAGTACGAGCTGTACAAACGCATGCCCAACGCGCAGATGCACATCCTGGACAAGGCCAGCCACTTCTGCTGGTGGGACCAGGTGCGGGATTTCAACGACCTGGTGCAGTGGTTCGTTACAAAAGGGGAGGACTAGTCAATGGAAAGAGCAACCATCTTCAACAGCCCGGACAAGTGGAACAGCCGCTTCGTCACCGCGGACGGCTACAGGACCCACTACATCGAGGCCGGCGAATCCAACGCGGAACGGGTGGTCATGTGCCACGGCGGCGCCAACGAGATCGGCATGGGCAACTACCGCTGGTATCCGAACATCGTTCCGCTGGGCGAGCACCTTCACGTCTATGCCGTCGACGAGTTGGGGCACGGCCAGACCGACCCGCCGCGCAACCTGGACGACCTGGGCCACGTGCGCGTGCGCGCCGAGCATGTCATCAGCTTCATCGAGGCCTTGGGGCTGGCGCCGGTAAATCTCGTCGGCCAGTCCCAGGGCGGCTGGATCGTCACCTACATCACCATCAAACGGCCTGACCTGGTCAAGAAGCTGATCCTGGTCGACAGCGGCAGCACCGCGGGATCAGGCATCCGCAAGGCGGGCGAGGGGCGGCAAGTCATCGAGGTGGACGGCCAGCAGGTGGAGGTGGACGGCAGCGGCGACCTGCCCTACTTCAAGGACGTGTTCGAGCCCGGCACCATGATGCCCAAGGAGGGGCTCACGACCACGCGGGACGGTCTCCGCAAGTACGTCGGGGCGTTCGTCTACAACAAGGACATGGTCACCGAAGAGTACCTGGACCACCTGATGGAGCTGTCCGCCCGCTGGAACGACCTCTACATGGCGCACAAGGGGAAAGAGTACTGGGAGAAGAACGGCATGCAGGGCGCTAGCGAGATGTACTACTTCGACGGCGCCCACATCCGCGACCACGTCCACAGGATCAGCGTCCCGACCCTGGTCATGTGGGGCCGCAACTCCAACAAGGGCATCGACCCCGGCTACGATCTCTACAAGAGCATCCCCAACGCC
>JAPOQB010000034.1 GCA_026710965.1 Deltaproteobacteria bacterium
GTCCGTGATCAGCTCCATGGCCTGGCTGAGGTACTCGTTACGTTTCTCCGGATCGAACTCCTGTTGTTCCGCGTCAAGGGCCTTGTCGAGGTCGGGATGGGAGAAGCCGATCCGCGGCGAGCCGCCCTTTCTGAAATACTGGTGGAACGCCGAGCTCGGATCGAGAACGCCGCCACGGCCCATGTAGAAGAACGGCACCTTGCCCTTCTGGACGTTGGCCCAGAGGGTGGGCCACTCCGGCGTCCGCAGCTTGGCCTTGAAGCCCGCCGCGTTGAGCATCGGGATCATGGCCTCGGTCACCTGCTTGTCCAGGATGTAGCGGCCGACCGGGGTCTGCAGCTCCACCTCGACGCCGAGATGCCCGGCCTTCGTCAGCAGCTCACGCGCCTTCTTGGGGTCGTAGGTGTAACGGGCCTTGAGGTTCGGGTTGTAGCCCAACTGGCCGGGGCCGAGGGGGCCGTCGAGCCGTTTCGCCTGCCCCTGAAGCAGGGTCTTGATGATCTTGTCCCGGTCGATGGCGTAACACACCGCCTGGCGCACTTCCTTCTTGTCGAAGGGCGGCTTGGGCTGCATGCCCAGGAACATGAGCACGAGGGATTGAATCTTCACGATCTTGTGGTCCGGAGAGTTCTCCACCGTCTTCATCATATGCGGCGGGATGAGCTGCGCGACCTGCACCTCGTTGTTCAAGAGGGCCGCCACCCGCTGCTCGGCCTCGCGCATGACGCGGAAGACGACCTCGTCCGGGGCGTTGGGGTTCCTCGACATGGCCGGGTGATCGGGCCGCTTCCTGATGACCATGCGCTGTCCCTGCACCAGCTCCACCAGCTCGTAGGGGCCGCCGCCCAGGTGGTGTTTCCGGTCGGCCGTCGCCGGGCCGTGCTTGTCGTAGACCGCCTTGCTGGTGATGATCAGGCCGTCACAGAGGAAGTCCAGCAGCGGCGCGGTGGGCTTGTGGGTGGTGACCTGCACGCTGAAGTCGCCGAGCGCCTTGACCTCCTTGACCGGACGGGCCACGGACGCCTTCTGCTTGCTCTGCGGGTCGTTGAAGATACGCCAGATCGAGTGGACGATGTCGTGAGACGTCACGGGGCTGCCGTCATTGAATTTGTAGCGCTGGTCGAGCTCGAACACCCAGGTGTTGGGATCCAGAACCTTCCAGCTCTTGGCCAGCCGCGGCTCCCATTTGCCGTCGCTCCAGTTGTACTTGCACAGGGGGCCGGCCAACTCGGTGTAGATGCCGTAGAGCAGCGCCACGCTGTCGCCGTACGGGTTGTGCGTCTCCATGGTCTCGGTGGCGCCGATGGTTACACGGGTCTTTTTCTGCGCCAACGACACCGTGGCGGTGAGGCACAGGGCCAGGGCCGCGACCAATAGGGCCAACACTGTTCTTCGCAAATGATTCCGCATGTTTTGTCTCCCTTCCGGTTCTATTCTGCCTTACGGCGCCATAGTTCAGCTTTGCGGTACCCGTTGGGTATTGGGCGCTTCTAGCAACGTGGTGGGGCGTTGTCAACTACGGTCCGGGCTTCTGGCGGAGCCCTCCGCAGGCCGGATTGGCGGAGCGTCGTCCGGCACGGGTTCCGTGGCTACAGCGCCGGCGCCCGCCCGCGTCAGAACAGTGCGGCCGTGAGGCCCCCGGCAACGACGACGCCGGTGGCGAGCCAGCGAAAGGCCGCCACCGACACCCTTGCCCGGAGCCACGCTCCGGTGAAGTAGCCGAGGGCGATGCCCGGCAGGCCGTAGGACACGAACCGCCAGGTGGCGGGAGTGAGCAGGTCCATCTCCCAGTAGAAGGGCAGCGAGAAAGCGGAGATGATCAGGAAGTAGGCGATCAGGGTGGCGCGGAAACGGGCGGGCTGCCAGCGCTGCTTCAGCCCGAGCAGCACCAGCGGCGGGCCGGACACGGACGTGCTGGCGGCCAGGAAGCCGGCGAACAGGCCGGCGCCCACGCAGGGCGCGAGCTCGCGTGAGAACGGGGGGCCGGGCTTCATCTGCAGCAACAGCGCCAGCGCGATCATCAGCCAGCCGATGCCCCGTTGCAGCGTCACCGTGTCGACTTCGCTCAGGATCACCGCGCCGAACGGCACCATCAGGGCGGAGCTCACGGTGAGCATGGCCAGACGCCGCCGGTCGACGTCTCGGCGGAGTTGCATGAGCTGGGCGACGCCCAGCGGCAGGTACAGCAGCACGATGCCCGGAACCACGACGGTGGCCGGCAGCACCACCACCAGCGCCGGCACCGAGAGGATCATCAACCCGGCCCCGGTGATTCCCTGCAGGCTTGCGGCGGACAGCACCACGCCGAAGACGTAGAGTCCCGTTTCCCAGCCCATCTCAGTCGTCCTGTTCCATCGGTACACCGGACCGTGGCTGGTGTCTGTTCATCGGATGAACCCGTCGCCCTCAGCCGGCGAAATAGCCCAGATGGCGGAGCCAGACGAACTGGAGCGGCAGCGTCACCACCCAGGCCAGCGCGGTCAGGGCCAGCAGCAGCCGCGTGGCCTGGACGGCCCGCATGCCCGCCATGCGCGAGGCCACCACCATGGGCGGCAACTCGTAGGGGAAGGGCACCATGGACCAGTTGACGGCCTGTGTCAGCAGCACGGTGGCCACGGACCAGCCGGTGACGGCGCTGATGTCCCGGGCCAGGGTGGCGGCGATGACGGGTTCGCCGGGAACCGTGGTGACGATGCTGATGAGCATGCCCACGGCGCTCATGGAGGCGAGGTTGGACAGGTCGTGGCCGGGTTCCATGGGAAGCCTGGCCAGCAGCCAGCCGGCCAGCAGGTCTCCCAATCCGCTGTGCACCACCACCGATCCCATGCCGACGATGCCGCAGATGAAGAGCCACGGCCCCAGGTTGACCTTGCCGGTCAGGGAAGCCGGCGGCATGCACCCGACCCGCGGCAGCAGGCAGAGGATGCCCGCTCCCAGCGCGATCCACGCGGGAGACACCCGGTGCCAGTGGTCGGTGACCCAGAGCGCCAGAGCGACCACCAGGATCAGCAGCAGGTTGCGTTCCACCGCGGTCCACGGCGCGCCGCGCGCGGGCGTGGGGGCCGGTTGCAGTTGCGCCGGGAACAGCGCGGCGATCAGAAAGGGGAGCGCCAGAAGGTTGACGGTACTGATGACCGGGAAATTCATCAGGAAATACTCGCCGTAGGTGATCTGGATGCCGTGAATGCTCTCCGCCGCACCCAGGAGCACCACGTTCGGCACCGCCGCGGTGAGGATCCCGAAACTCGGGAAAATGCTGCCGGCGGCCACCGCCAGGGTGATGCCGGTGCGGCCGGTGCTGCCCGGGCCGAATCCCAGCCGCTCCCCCATGCTCAGGAAGATCGGCAGCATGACCAGCACCCGGCCCATGTTCGAAGGCATGATGAAGCCCATGAGACCGGCGGTGAGGACGATGCGCCAAAGGAAACCCCGGTAGGAGCGGCCGAAGTAGCCCACCGCGGCGGTGGCGATGCGCGCGCCGAGGCCGGTGGTCTGCACCGAGGCGGCGATGATCAGGCCGCCGAATACGAGCCAGGCCGCGGTGGAGTAGAAACCGGCGAAGACCACCTCGGGGGCGGCCCCGGTTACGGTCACGGCAAGGAAAAAGAAGACGATGGACGTGAAGTACTCGGGCAGGACCGCGGTGGCCCACAGGCCGATGCACAGCACCACCACCCCGGCGGTGGGCAGTATTTCGGGGGACAGTCCGGCGGGCGTCGGCGCCACGGCCAGCGCCAGCCCCGCGGCGCAGGCAACCGACGCCACGATCCGGTGAGGAGCGGGTTTCATTCGGCGTCGGGCTGCCGTTCGGGAGCCTGATCGGCGAACGCGGGCAAGCGCATGCAGTTCTCGTGGATTCGGGCCAGGGTCGGATATCGGTTCATGTCGACGCCGAAGCGCTGGGAGTTGAAAACCTGCGGCACGAGACAGATATCGGCCAGAGTCGGCTGCCTGCCGAAGCAGTGCTCGCCGGTGCGCGGATCGTCCCTGAGCATGGCTTCCATGGCGGCAAAGCCGCTGTCGATCCAGCGGCGGGCCCATGCGCTTCTGGCCTCGTCATCCACGCCGAGGTCCCGTTCCAGGTACTGCAGGATCCGGAGGTTGTTGAGCGGGTGGATGTCGCAGGCGACCACCTGGGCCAGCGCCCGGACCCACGCGCGGTCCTCGGGCGCGGCCGGGAGAAGAGCCGGCTCCGGGAACCGTTCCTCCAGATACTCGATGATGGCCAGGGACTGTGCGAGCACGGCGCCTTCATGTTCCAGAACCGGGACCAGGCCCTGGGGATTCTGTTTCAGGAATTCGGGCGCCTGTTGCTCGCCCCGGCGCAAGTGGACCGGCTGGCGGTCGTGGTCCAGGCCCTTGAGTGCCAGCGCGATGCGCGCGCGGTAGGAGGCGGAGCTTCGGAAGTAGCCGTGGAGTATCATGAATCCTCCTGTTGACAGCCTGTCTGCCATTTTGTTACGGACCGTACCAGAAGGTACCGTTTTCGTACCGGACTCGTGGCGAAAAGGGCAAAGTCCCGTTTAGCACGTTTGTGTGTTCCGGTTGAGGCGGCAAAGCGAAAACCTCCAACGATTCTCGCATTTGTTTCGGGTCGGCCTCACCAACGCGCTCTGGGGCCCGCGCCGTGTTGGTGAATGTGAGTGATCTTTCCGTTCCTCACGCTTTTGTTCTCGTTTATCGTCAAAGCTTGTATTGATCCGCCTGGTATGTTGTTATAGTATAGGAGATATAGTATGAGTCTTTACAGTTGTGGAGATGGGTTTAGGTTCGAGTTGGTTAACAAGCGAATCCGAGACGCATATGTCTAGCACGCGACGTTCTCACAATATCGGCAAGACGTTGCACCGGCTGCGGCGGGAAAACGGTTGGACGCTGTCGAACGTCAGTACGAAGACAGGGGTTGCAGTGTCCACCCTTTCCAAGATCGAGAACAATCAGACCTCGCCGAACTATGATGTCTTGGTCCGCTTGTGCGAAGGCCTTGACCTGAATCTCGCGGAGTTTTTCCAAGGCGGGACTTTCTCGACCTTCGCCCACGGCTCCAGAACGGTGAACCGGTTGGGCGATGGCGTTCGTGAAGACACGCCCATTGGGCGGTGCGTCGTGCTGAGTGGAGAGCTGTCCAGGAAGGCCATGGAGCCAAGGCTGTACCATCTCCCGAAAGAAGCGGACGAATCGCCGGTCTTCATGACACATTCCCATACAGGGGAGGAGTTCGTCTACATCGTCAGCGGAGCCGTGAAGTTCTACATGGAGCCGTACACCGCCATTGTCCTGAAGGAAGGGGAGTCGGTGCATTTCGATGCGCAAATGCCTCACGGCTGGATTGCCGTGGGCGATACGGATGCCGTGACGCTCGTCGTCAGGCAAGCCGGAAGCGTTGCCGCCGAGAA
>JAPOQB010000033.1 GCA_026710965.1 Deltaproteobacteria bacterium
CACCACCGCCGCCACCGCCACCACCGCCGCCACCACCGCCGCCACCACCGCCGCCACCGCCACCACCGCCGCCGCCACCGCCACCACCGCCGCCACCACCGCCGCCACCTCCGCCACCGCCGCCGCCACCTCCGCCACCGCCGCCGCCACCTCCGCCGCCACCACCGCCACCGCCACCACCACCTGCTACCTGCATCCCCATCCACGGCGGAGGCTGTCTCGCGGAGCAGGCTTTCGAGGAGTCAGCGGAACAGCTCGTCGACGACTACACTCAGGAGACCGGCTTCGAGAACCAATGGGGCCTGGAGCACAGCGAGGCGGGCCTGGCCTACGCCAACCTGGAGTTGCTGAAGGGCGGGAGCGCGACTCCCGGCTCAGGCGTCACCATCGGTTTCATGGACAGCGGCATCGACAAGGACCACCCGGTGTTCTCCGGGAAGACCGTGACCGAGCAATTCCTGTCCGGAGCCTCGGACGAGACCGGCAACCAAGTTTCCCACGGCACCGCGGTGGCGAGCGTAGCGGCCGCGGGGAAAGTCACGTCGTCCCACGCCGCGTGGGGCGTGGCGTGGGGTGCGGACATCGCCATGTTCGGCATCCCGTTGGGTTCGGGGGGCGGAGACTACACTCCCGTCTCGCTCGCCGGACTGAACCTGGTCGACGGTCGGACGGCGGCGCAGTTCAACACGGTTCTGGATTGGCGGGACGGCACCCGGAAAGTGGACATCCTGAACCTCAGCGTCGGCTACAGCGGCATCATCGACAACTACACGACACAGAAACTTCGTCAGGTGCTTGACCTTACCATCGCCGCCATGGCCCAGGCCGGCGCCAGCGAAAAGACCCTTATCGTAAGGTCGGCGGGCAACGCCCACGGCAGATCTTGCAGCTCGCCGACCCCCAATTGCGAGGACGACAAGGTCAACGCGGTTTCGGTCGAGGTGCTGGCGGGCCTGGCCGCCCGCATCCCGGAACTCCGGGGTCACACCCTTGCCGCGGTGGCGTTGCAAGAGAGCGGCGGACGGATCGCCTCGTTCTCCAATCGCTGCGGCATCGCCGCCGACTACTGCATCGCCGCGCCCGGTCAAAACATGGCGGTGGCCTATTTCGGACCGGATCCGGATACCCAAGAGGTGATTCACGGATACGCCTCCGGTGTCCGCGGAACGTCCTTCGCCGCGCCCATGGTGGCGGGCGGGCTGGCGCTGATGAAGCAGCTCTTCCGCGACCAGTTGTCGAACACCGAGCTGGTGACCCGGCTGTATGCGACGGCGGACAAGAGCGGCATTTACGCCGACTCGGCCATCTACGGCCAGGGCGCCATGGACCTCGGCGCGGCTACCTCGCCCGTGGGCGTCCTGGATGTTCCGGTCATGAACGGGTCGCCGGGCGGCGTCCGGCTGCCGTTCACCGGTTTCCGGCCGGGAACAGCTCTCGGGGACGGCCTGCGGCGCTCGCTCTCGGGGCGTGAGCTCATGGTGCTGGACGAGCTTGGAGCCCCGTTCTGGTACCGCCTGGGGCAAATTGCCGCGGTCGCCGGCGGGCCGTCCGTGTCGGCGCGGCTGCGGGGCTTTCTGGCTCCCGGGCCGGCGGAATCCACTTGGGGCAGGGCCGCGGAGGACGTGGGAAAGGCTCCGGTGAGCCTCCATGCCGCCCGTCTGGAGAGCCCGGCCGACCTCCTGGGCAGCCACCTGGCCTTGGCCGAGGGGGGTGTGAAGGCGACCTTGGCCGGGCCGGGCGGCCTGTCCGCCGCCGCCTTCACCACCAAGGGGATCGCGGACCTGGCGCCCGCCGTCGGCGCGGCCCTGAGCTGGCGGCGGCCGGGGTCGCTGCTGGGTTTCCGGGCCGGCTGGATCGGCGAGCCCGGAACGCTCCTCGGCAGCATCGGCGAAGGAGCCTTCGGCGCTCTCGCGGCCGACACGTCCTTCCTCGGTGTGGACGCGCGTGCGGACCTGGCCGGTTGGCGCATCGGCGCCACCGCGGAGCTGGGAATCGTCGCTCCCGATCCGGGACGCGGAATCGTCGCCGGAATCTCCCCGCTTGCCACCAGCGCCTTCGCGCTCCACGTCGCCAGGGCGCTGCCCGGCTCCGGCGCATTGCGCCTGTCCGTGGCCCAGCCGCCGCGGGTCGAGCGCGGCCGGGCCTCTCTCACCGTACCGGCCGCCCGGACGAAGCAGGGTGCGGTGTTGTACAGCTCGGTGCCGGCGGAGCTGGCGCCCAGCGGCCGGCAGATGGACATCTCGGGGCAGTGGCACCGGCCGCTGGCAGGCGGCGCATTGCGCCTGGGCACGGTCCTGAGCCTCCGGCCCGGTC
>JAPOQB010000156.1 GCA_026710965.1 Deltaproteobacteria bacterium
CGGTCGCCGGCCATGTAGTTGTAGACCGCGGTCTTGGAGATGCCCGCCCGCGCGGCCACGTCCAGCGGATCCCGGTCCGCCAGGGCAAGGGTCAGGCGCCGGGCGAGATCCGTCTTGGGGAGTCTTGTTTTTTTCCTCGGCATCGTGTATGTAGTTCTCAACTGAGAAATTGCTTGACATTATAGTAGTCAATTGATAACTTCCCGTCAAGCGCTGTCATGACGCGACTCTCGACGGGAAGGAAGGACAACGATGGCAAGTGACACAAGACGACATCTGAAATCGGTGACCGGAGGCCGCGAGGCCAAGAAATGGGAAGAGGTGGATGCCTCGCTGGTAGGGCTCTCGGTGCTTTCGGCCCTGCATCAGCTCGACCACGGTGAGGAAGGCGAGGCCGACGTGGACATCGGCGGCCGCACGCTCCGAATCCGTTTCGATCCGCTCAAGAAGCGCGTGCTGATGTTCGAGCTCAAGAAAGCGCGGACCCGCAACTCCCGCCTCAGAGGTCCGGGCACAACAACCCTCCAATGAAAAACCGGCGGCGCCGGGGTGAGGCCTGAGGCCGTGGCTGGCGCGTGATCCAGCTGCCGCCTCGGGACTGATTTCCCGGCGCTCCGTCAGCAAACGGGCGAAACGGTAGCGGCTACGGCGCGAACATTTCTCCCAGCACCACCAGGACTCTCTGCGCGGCTGTTGCGCTGATCTTTCCCAGACGGCGCACCAGCCGTGTTTCATCAATCGTGTGGATCTGGTCGAGCACGATCTGCCCGTCCTTTCTCTGGAACCGAATCGGGACGCGGGTAGGGTAGGGTCTTCCCTTCGTTGTCATCGGCGCCACGATAACGGTCCGAATGTGCCGGTTCAGTTCATCGGGCGATACGACGACGCAGGGGCGCGTCTTTTGGATCTCGTGACCTTCGGAGGGATCGAGGCGAACGAGGTGCACCTCGAATCGGGCAGCTACCATTCCCACTCCGTCACATCCCATCGGGTAGCGGCTGAAGACCCTTCGTCCACGAGCGTGTCATCGTTGCGCTCGCGCATGCGGCGAAAGGCGTCGTCCCAACCGCTGCGGGGTTCGGCCACACCGCGTATGAGCAGGCCGTCTTCCCGTATCTCCATCTCCACCTCGTCGCGAAGGCGGTACTGCTCCAGAAGCGGTTTCGGAATCCGAATACCCCGGGAGTTGCCGATGCGGACAATGGCCGTTTTCACGTGCGAATCCTCATCCGTAGTAATTACAAAATAATTACTACCGGAGGCGGTTGCCGTCAAGAGGCGACACGGAGGTCCAGCCCGGAGTCCCGGCTCCCTGGCGCGCCGAAAGACCGGGGCGACCACTCACAACACGCTGTCCACTCGCGTGACCGTGACCGTGCGTCCCGTGACCAGGGACTGCGCAGCGGCGTCGGCGATGGCCAGGGCGGCCAGGCCGTCGTGGCCGCTTGGATACGCCACGTCACCACCCCGGACGACGGCGCAGAAGGCCGTGATCTCCTGCCGGTAGGCGTCGGCGTAACGCTCCATGAAGAAGTTGTTGAGGGGGTCGGTGGCGAATCCGGAGCGGTAGGCGCGGGCGACCGTGGTGGCGACGGGGTTGCCGGCCGACACCATGCCGTCGGAGCCGTGGACCTCGATCCGCTGGTCGTAGCCGTAGGCGGCGCGGCGTGAGTTGGAAATCACGCACAGACGGCCGCCCGCCGAACGCAGCGTGACGGCCGCGGTGTCGACGTCGCCGGCGTCGCCGATGGCCTTGTCGATGAGGGCCGACCCGGTGGCGCTGACCTCGACGATGGCTTCGCCGACGAGGAACCGGGCCATGTCGAAGTCGTGGATCATCATGTCCCGGAACAGGCCGCCGGAGCGCTCGATGTACGCCATCGGAGGCGGCGCGGGATCGCGCGAGGTGATCTGCACGAGCTCGACGGTGCCGATGCGGCCGCTGTCGATCTCGTCCCGCAGACGCCGGAACGACGGGTCGAAGCGCCGATTGAAGCCGACCATCAGGGGAACCCCGCATCGGCTTGCCGTGGCGACGGCGCGCCGCGCCCGGGCCAGATCGAGGTCGAGGGGTTTTTCGCAGAAGATCGCCTTGCGCGACTCGGCGGCCTTCTCGACCAGATCGGCGTGCAGGTCGGTGGGCGCGGCGATGAGGATGCCTTCGATGGCCGGATCGCCCAGCACCTCCTCGGCGGATACGGCACGGGCGCCTGTCATGCGAACGACCGATGCGGCGGCCGCCTCGTCGGGATCGGCCACGGCCGCCAGTTGAGCGTCTTCCGCGTCCGCGATGGAACGCGCGTGGGTCTGCCCGATCCGACCGGCCCCAAGGAGCCCCAGCCTCACAGGCTCGTCCATCACTTCGAGTCCCGCTGAAAGATCCAGTCGTGGTCGGGATGGTTCCGGAACCGCCATTGGCGTTTCGGGCCTGCCATGACGTTCAGGTAGTACATGTCGTATCCGTACGGCGCGCCGCACGGATGATGGCCCCGCGGCACCAGCACGGTATCGCCGTCGGAAACCGCCATGGTCTCGTCCAGCTCGCCGTCTTCCGTGAATACCCGCTGAAAGCCGAATCCCTGGGGCGGGTTGATGCGGTGGTAGTAGGTCTCCTCGAGATAGGTCATGGCCTCACCCTCGTCGCTGTCGTGACGGTGCGGCGGGTAGCTCGACCAGTTGCCTTGAGGCGTGTAGACCTCGGTGATCAGCAGGCTGTCGGCGATGTCGGCGTCGTCCATGGCGATGGGGTGCACGTAGCGTGTGTTGGCGCCCTTGCCGCGCTCCAGCACCGGTATGCTCCCGGGATCGATGGCGGCTGCCGCATGTCCGCCGAAGCCGGGGGCGGAGCACACCGCGATGGTGCAGTCGGTTTCCGCCCGCGCCGACCATGACGTTCCATTGGGAACATAGACGGCGTAGGGCTTCGTCTGCTCGAACACGCTCATGCGCTCGCCCTGGACGCCGAAGTCGACCTCGGGCGTCGACAGGCGCGCCTTGCCCTCGACCATGACCAGGATCGCCTCGCGATCTCCCGTGGCCTCGCCGGCGCTCTCCCCGGCGGTCAACGCGTAGACGCCGAACCCGACGTAACGCCACCCGGCGTCCTTGGGCGTGATGTCGAGGACCTTGCCCGTCGTCCCCGACGGCTTTCGCAATAGACTGTTCATTCGATGTTCTCCTGATGATTCCTGCGATTCTGCCGTTGTTTGGCATGGCGCCCTTCGACTTCGCCCGGCTACGCCGGGCTACGCTCAGGACGAACGGAAATTCCGGTACACCTGCCCCGAGCTTCACGAAAGGCCCAGGACGAACGGGAATTCCGGTACGCCTGTCCCGAGCTTCACGAAAGGCTCAGGACGAACGGGAATTCCGGTACGCTTGTCCCGAGCTTCACGAAAGGCTCAGGACGAACGGGAAATCCGGTACGCTTGTTCTGAGCCCCACGAAGGGCTCAGAACGACGGGAAATCGTCCAACAACCGTTCGTCCTGAGCGTAGCCCGGCGTAGCCGGGCGAAGTCGAAGGACGCCAACTTGTCACTAGTCCAACCCCGCCTCCCGCGCCATGGCGCGGAGCGTCTTCAGTGCCAACGTCTGATAGTATACCGGATCGCGTTGGGCCGGGTCCTGCTCCGCCTCCGCGACGAGCCACCCCGAGTAGCCGTGGCGGGCCGCGATGCGCAACACTGCCGGGGAGTCCCCGCCACCCCCCCCGCCCGCCGCCCGATAGGTCGCTGGTGGTGTACGTGTTTTTTCTCTTCCTGTCGGCGCGGCGTCTGTTTTCTCCCCCCCCCCCGGGGGCCCGGGGGGGGGTTTGGTTGAACTTCCCGGCAGTGTTGCGC
>JAPOQB010000211.1 GCA_026710965.1 Deltaproteobacteria bacterium
CAAGCACGTGACCCTGGACGGCGAAACGGTGGACTACCAGACCGGCCCGATCATCTGGGGCCAGCCCGGCACCAACGGCCAGCACGCCTACTACCAGTTGATCCATCAGGGCACCAAGCTCATCCCGGCCGACTTCATCGGCTTCTGCCGGACCCTGAATCCCCTGGGCAACCACCACGACCTGCTGATGGCCAACCTCTTTGCCCAGACCGAGGCCCTGGCCTTCGGCAAGACCGGGGAGGAAGCGGCCGCCGAGGGCATGCCCGACGGCCAGGTGCCGCACCGCACTTTCGAGGGCAACCGCCCCACCAACACGATCCTGGCGGAGCGGCTGACCCCGGAGACCCTGGGCAAGATCATCGGCCTCTACGAGCACAAGGTGTTCGTCCAGGGCTCCATCTGGGGCATCAACTCCTTCGACCAGTGGGGCGTGGAGCTGGGCAAGGCCCTGGCCCAGCGCATCGTGCCGGAGCTGGAGAGCGAGGAGACGCCGGAGCTCGACCACGACAGCTCCACCAATGCGCTGATCCGGCGTTACCGCCGGCTGCGGGGTTGACGGGACGTTGGGACAGCAAGAGTAACCGAGGCCGGCGCCTGTCGAGTCAAGACAACAGCATGTCCTTTGCCAAACCGACGCGCGAGCAGATGCGGGCCGTCGCGGACGATCTCGGCATCGATCTGTCGGACGATGAGCTGACCGAGCATCTGGAGCGGATGGAGGGATTCGCCCGTGCCTATGCGCTGGTGGATGAGGCGCCCGACCCCGAGCCGGAGCTGGGACGGCGGCGCCCGCCCGGGCGCCCGCCGAGGCCGGCCGAGAACCGTTACAACGCCTGGCTCGTGAAGGCGTCGATCCGCGAAGAGTATCGCGGCCGTCTCGCGGGCAAGACCCTGGCGGTGAAGGACCCCATCGCCGTGGCCGGCCTGCCGATGATGAACGGCGCTTCGTTCCTGGAGGGCCACGTGGCCGATGTCGACGCCACTGTCGTCACCCGGGCGCTCCACGCGGGCGCGGAGATCATCGGCAAGACCAACTGTGAGTACCTCTCGCTATCGGGCGGGAGCCATACCTCCGCCAACGGGCCGGTGATCAACCCGCACAAGGAAGGCTACTCGGCAGGCGGCTCGTCGTCCGGGAGCGCCGTGGCCGTAGCCGTGGGCGACGTGGGCATGGCCCTGGGCTGCGACCAGGCCGGATCCATCCGGGTGCCCGCGGCCTGGTGCGGCATCGTGGGGATGAAGCCCACCCACGGACTCGTCCCGTACACCGGCATCCTCGGCATGGACCCGGCCGTGGACCACTGCGGCCCCATGACGCGCGACGTGCACAACAACGCCCTGCTGCTGGAAGTGCTGGCCGGACGCGACGGCATGGATCCGCGCCAACCCAGCTCCTGGCAACCCGTGAAATACACCGCGGCGCGGCGCGCCGGCGCCAAGCGCTTGCGGGCGGCCGTGGTCAAGGAGGGATTCGGCCAGCGCAACGCCGAAGGCGAAGTCGATGAACGGGTCCGCGCCGGCGCCGACACTCTGGCCACCTTGGGTATCGATGTCGCGGAGGTCTCCGTCCCCATTCACAGGCGGGTCTGGCCGCTCGCCCAGCCCATCTACGTCGAAGGCCTCGCCCACTCCATGGGCGAAAGCGGCGTCATGCCCGACGCCGAAGGCCTCGGCTCGTCGGGGCTGGCCGAGCGATTCGCCGCCTGGCACGAGCGCTGGCGCGAACTGCCCGAGCATCTGACGGCGCTGCTCCTGTTCGGCTCCTTCGTGCGCAGCCGCCACCCCGGACGCTACTACGTCAAGGCCCAACGCCTGCGCCGCAACATCCGGCGCGCCTACGACGACGTGCTCTCCGACTACGACCTGCTGCTCATGCCCACGACGCCCATGGCCGCGACGCCCCTGCCC
>JAPOQB010000032.1 GCA_026710965.1 Deltaproteobacteria bacterium
GGCACCCCTATACGGCCGGGCTCATCGGCTCCATCCCCCAGCGGGGCCAGCCCTTGGAGGGCATTGGCGGTACCATCTTCGACTTGCGGACACCACCGCCGGGTTGCCGCTTCCACCCGCGTTGTGCCTACGCCCAGCCCCAGTGCGCCAGGGACGTCCCCTCGCTGTCCCGATCATCGGCGAGTTCCCCGGCAGGAAGAGGGCATGCGTATGCGTGTCACTATCCCTTGTCATCCATGCGAAGTGACCGACGTGGAGACTGAACCGCGCATGATGGAGGTTTCCGGCACGGCAGAGAGCTCCGGCCCGTTGCTCAGCGTCCGCGACCTGGTGAAGTATTTCGACGTGAGCGGCGGGACCTTTCGGCGCCTCCTCTATGGTCCGCGTACCGTGAAGGCAGTCGATGGGGTTTCGTTCGAGGTTGCCAGGGGCGAGACCATCGGCCTGGTGGGGGAGAGTGGTTCGGGCAAGTCCACGACGGCCAAGCTCGTCGCCAGGTTGCTGCCCGTGATGGCCGGGGACGTGTGGCTCGCCGGAAAGGACGTGTTGAAAGCGTCAGCCGGCGAAATGAAGACGCTTCGGAAGGAAATCCAGTTCATCTTTCAGGACCCGTTCTCTTCCCTGAACCCTCGCATGCGCACCGAGATGATCATCGGCAGGGCATTGACGATCCATTTCGGCCTCCATGGGGAAGCACGGCGAGAACGCGTTCTCCAGTTGCTCGAGCGGGTGGGGTTGTCTTCACAACATCTGGAACGTTACCCGCATGAGTTCAGTGGCGGTCAGCGGCAGCGAATCGCCATTGCCAGAGCCCTGGCCACGGAGCCGTCGCTGATCCTCGCGGACGAGCCGGTCTCGTCCTTGGACGTGTCCATTCAGGCTCAGGTGCTCGCGCTCCTTCAGGACCTCAGAACAAGACTCGGCCTCACGATGGTTTTCATCACCCATGATCTCAACGTCGCCGAGTACGTGTCGGACCGGATCCTGGTCATGTACGGCGGCAAGATCATGGAAGAAGGTTCAACGGATGTCGTGATGCAGAGCCCTTTGCACCCCTACACCAAGGCTCTACTCGACACCCGTCCGCGGATCGGCCACCCCGGGCAAATGCGGCCGCTCGAAGGCGAGCCGGCAGTACCCTTGAACCCCGGCCCCGGCTGTCGTTTCGCGTCCCGCTGTCCCGTCCGCATCGCCGAGTGCACCGAGCAATCCATCCCGCTGGTTGAAAAGAACAACGGCCGGAGTGTCGCGTGCATCAGAGCCTAGGAAGAAAACCCGGCCAAGACGGCATTTTTCATCGGCTTTGTCGTGGCGCTATTCATCCTGGGATTTGTCGCCGGCAGACTCTTTTCATCTCCGTCGGGCGGAGTCGGCGTGCTCGTGGTCGCCCTGCTGGTGGGGGCGGGGGCGGGTGCGAGCATGGACCCGAAGTCCCCCGCTGGAATCGCGCAGGACGACGGGCTGACGGTCGCTCCAGCACGGGTGGGCACCATGAGCGCCATACGGTGGCGCACGGCGGTCCCGGGGGGGCGGTGAGCCCGGGTCCCGCGAGGTCTCCCTGCGGGTGGTGCGGCGTGAGAAGGCAGGGAGATCTTTCGGCTCAAGCCGGTGCCGACCGGCGGCACGCTGAACCTGGCGTTTCAATTCACCGACGCTTCCGCTCACGAGGTAACGGTCACGGCCTTTGGCCCGGGGCCGGAAGACCGGACCGAAACGACAAGGATCGTCCACGTGGATTCGGCAACCCCGTCGTTGGGTATACGCACGCGCCCGGTGGTCCTGTTCCTGCTCGTGGTCACGGCCGGACTCGCCACCGGGAGGATCAGCAAGAGACGGCGGCACCCGTTGCGTTGAAACCCCAAGAGAGTCAAGATGAACCCTGAGGAGGCATCATGATCGATCTGTATACCTGGAGAACCCCCAATGGCCGCAAGGTCTCCATCATGCTGGAAGAGCTGGAGATGCCCTACGAGGTCCACCTGATCAACATCGGCAAGGACGAGCAGTTCGCGCCCGACTTCCTGGCCATCAGCCCCAACAACAAGATACCGGCTATCGTCGACCAGGACGGTCCCGGCGGCGGCCCCTACAGCCTGTTCGAGTCCGGGGCTATCCTGCTGTAC
>JAPOQB010000031.1 GCA_026710965.1 Deltaproteobacteria bacterium
CCCTACGTCGACGGCTACCATCTGACGGGCATCGAGGCGGTCATTGGCACTGGGGCGGGTCTCACTTCCGAGGATACCGCCACGGTCAGGGCGGAGGTGTGGAGCGACAGCAACGGGACGCCGGGCACCAGGGTCGCCTATCTGACGGCCCGGAACATTCCGACCGGAGTCACCGCGACCCCGGTGGTAACCTTCGTGCCCTCCTATGGGGTCCCCACCACGCTGGCGGCGAACACGACCTATCACTTCGTCATCTACACCACCGGCAGCCTCCCTAATGCTGACTTTGAAATTGCCGTTACGCGACGCACGGCCGAGGACGCGGGAGCGGCCGATGGCTGGAGCATCGCGGACCAACGCTCGTATCTTGGCTCGCAGACCACCCCGCCATGGGCTCCGGCATGGACCACCGGGACTGACCTCTTTTTCAAGATAGCCGTGATAGGGAAGCCGGTCTCCATCACCCACTGGTCGTCCACGCTGACGGTGAAGGACCTGGGCCGTCTCGCTGGAGACGGGTGCATCGGGCAGGAGCAGTGCTCCGCCCAGCTCTCGCCCGGCAACTCCTTCACCCACGGCGGGTGGCCGTACAACGTCCTGGCGGTGAGGGTCGTCCGCGGCTCCCTCCAGCTCCTGCTGGACAGAGCGCCGCGGCTGCACCCGGACCAGACGCGGCTGGACGTGGGCGGCAGGCAGTTCCAGTTCAGGGACGCCAGCGAGAGCTGGGGCATTGCGCGCAATGAGGACGCATGGAGGCTGACCTGGCACGGCACGGGCCTGAGCTGGTCGGAGGGCGATACGGTCTCGGTGAGCCTGGTGGGCAAGAACGTGCCCGCCCCGCCCACGCCCGCGCCCAACACGGACCTGCACCCCGTGCGCGTGCACTACGACGAGATGCGCGACGGCGAACCGGTGGACAACTTCAACAACTTGAGCCTCGCTCGGCCCAAGCCGTTCAGGGGCGGCGTGGGGTTGATTGCGTACCTGCCCGGCACGTTCCCCAGCGCCGACCCTGAGAAGGGCATGGTGACGACGACCCACGTCATGCTGCGGGTGAGGGCGCATCCGGACAGCACGCTGGAGTGGGCCATCGGGAACGTCTCTGGCGTCACCGGCACGTTCGCGGCCTTTCCCAACGGCGGTTTCACCCCGGCCATCGCGCTGAACCCGGCCTCCAAGTGGACCTACGTCTACCTCCGCGTCACCAACGGCTCCCAGTCGGCCACCCACCTCGTGGCCATCGACCCGCCTCCGCGCACCTACACGGTGACGCCGCAGACGCGGGTCGTGGAGGGCGAGGAAGCGACGCTGACGCTGAGCCTGGGCAGCCCGGCTGGCGCCGGGGGCGTGTCCTTCACGGTGTCCGCCGACTACCCGGACGGCGGGGCGACCGCCGGGGACGTGGGGGAGATCGCCACTGCGGTGACGGTGCCCGAGGGCCAACAGAGCGCCGGGATCATCATCCCCACCGTGGACGACGAGGAGGTGGATGAGGCAGAGGAACGCTTCACGGTGCGCGTGGCCCACATGGGCGAACCGGCCTGGGCGGTGGACCCGGAAGGCACGGCCGCGGCCGTGGTGACCATCGTGGACAACGACGAGCCGCCTCCTCCACCGGCACCGCCGGAGGGGCCGGAGCCGTGGGACATCAGGGTGGTGCCGGGGGACGGCACGCTGACGGTGACCTGGAA
>JAPOQB010000030.1 GCA_026710965.1 Deltaproteobacteria bacterium
AGCTCGTTCCGTTTAAACCCCTGCTCCTTTATGTACGGGCGTTTGTACAGGTCGGTCAGCGCGTAGGGCAGCCACTGCGCGCTGACCTCCAGGAACCCCATCTTGAGTTGCGGGAATCGCTCGGGAATGCCGCCCGCGACGATGGTGTGGAACGCCCCCACCACCACCAGCTTGAACTTCGAGAAGGCCACGGGCTCGTACTTGTAGTAGTCGAACAGCACGGAGCTGCCGTTGGAGGCGTGGATGCACACCGGGATGTCGAGCCTGCTGGCGGCGTCGTACACCGGATAGAAGAAGGGATCGTTCAGCAGCCGTTCGCCCTCGGAGCCGCGCATGTAGATGCCCACCGCGCCGTTCTCCTTGGCCAGCCGGGCTTCCTCATGCGCCTGTACCGGGCTGAGGAGCGGCACCATCGCCACCCAGCGCAGGCGGTTGTCGGACTGTTTCCAGCATTCTCCCATCCAGCGGTTGTAGCTGCGGCACAACGCCAGCTCGATCTCGGGCCGGGGCGTCAGGGGGATGATGAAGATGGTGGGGAAGATGACCTGGATGTCCACCTTGAGCTCGTCCATGT
Organism: Deltaproteobacteria bacterium; assembly: GCA_026710965.1. Classification (GTDB taxonomy): domain Bacteria; phylum Desulfobacterota; class Binatia; order UBA9968; family JAJDTQ01; genus JAJDTQ01. The sequence continues at coordinate 575 of JAPOQB010000030.1, forward strand.
GCTTGAGCCGCGCGGCCACGTCGCGCAGTTCGCGCGACTCCAGCGGCGTGTCCTTGCCCACGTTGCGGGACTTGAGCCGCAGGGTGCCGTCCACCAGCCAGTACTCGTCCCCGGATCCGGAACCGTTGGTGGAGCCGACGACCTCGGGCCGGTACTTGCGGTCGGCGCCGTCCATGAACTCCCAGGTCTCCTCGGTTTCGAGAACGTGTGCGTCGGCATCGATTCTGAGCATTTCCGTTTCCTCCGCTAGTAGGGATTACATTGACACAGGCCGGTCCTCGACTTGATATCCGTGGGCTCGCTCCAATCCGATCTCAAAGGCTGTACAGCGCCCGCGCGTTCCCGCCGGTGATCTTGGCGGCCACCTCCGGCGCCAGCCGCGGGTCGCCGGCGACGCCGTCCAGCGCCAGCAGCTCGGTGGCGCTGTCGGCGTGGCCGTAGTCGGTGCCCACCACCAGGTGGTCCTCGCCCGCGGTGTCGATGACGTAGGGCAGGTCGTCGTTGGTCTCGCAGCCGATCCAGATGCGGTTCTGCGCCAGCAGTTCCCTCTTGCTGAATTCCTTGCCCGCCATGTGGTAGCGCTTGTACAGGTCGCTCAGCGCGTAGGGCAGCCATTGGGAGCCCACTTCCAGGAACGCCATCTTCAGCTTCGGGAACCGCTCGGGGATCTTGTCCATGATGATGGTGTGGAAGGCGCCCACCACCACTAGCTTGAACTTCGAGAAGCCCACGGTCTCGTACTTGTAGTAGTCGTACAGCACGGAGCTGCCATTGGAGGAGTGGATGCACACCGGGATGTCGAGCCTCTCGGCGGCGTCGTATACGGGATAGAAGTGGGGATCGCTCAGCAGCCGCTCCCCCTCGGAGCCGCGCATGTAGATGCCCACCGCGCCGTTCTCCCTGGCCTGCCGGGCCTCCTCGTACACTTGCTCCGTCTTCAGCAGCGGCACCACCGCCACCCAGCGCAGGCGGTTGTCGGACTGCTTCCAGCACTCCCCCATCCAGCGGTTGTAGCTGCGGCACAGCGCCAGCTCGATCTCAGGCCGGGGCGTCAGCGGGATGATGAAGATGGTGGGGAAGATGACCTGGATGTCCACCCTGAGCTCGTCCATGTGCTTGAGTCGCACGGCCACGTCCCGGAGCTCGCGGGACTCCAGCGGCGTGTCTTCGCCGACGTTGCGGGACTTGAGCCGCAGGGTGCCGTCCACCAGCCAGTACTCGTCGCCGGAGCCCGAGCCGTTGGTGGAACCGACGACCTCGGGGCGGTACTTCCGGTCCGCGCCGTCCATGAACTCCCAAGTCTCTTCGGTTTCGAGAACGTGTGCGTCCGCATCGATTCTCAGCATTTCCCGGCTCCTTCAGGGGTAGTACGGGACGGGTGTCCGATACCGTGTGCTGTATCCGAACTCCGTTTGCGAATCAACGGCCCTTCCACACCGGCGGCCGCTTCTCGACGAAGGCGCGAGGCCCTTCCTTGCAGTCGTCGGTGGTGAGGACCAGGGTGGCGAGGTCGGACTCCAGACGCAGCGCCTGCTCCAGCGGCAGGCCCTGGCCCTTGTGGATGGATTCCTTGATGTAGCGCAGCGCCAAGGGCGCGCCCTTGGCGAAGGATGCCGCCATCTCCTCGCCGGCGCCCGTCAGCTCATCCACCGGCACCAGCTTGTTGACGAGTCCGATACGGTACGCTTCCTGAGCGTCCACGAGCGACCCGGAAAGACACATCTCCATAGCCTTGGCCGAGCCCACGAGGCGGGCGAGCCGCTGCGTCCCGCCCGACGCCGGCATGAAGCCGAGCCGGACCTCGGTCACGCCCATCCGGGCGTTCTCCGCGGCGATACGGATGTCACAGGCCATGGCGATCAACAAGCCGGCTCCGACAACGTAGCCGTGCAACAGCGCGATGGTGGGTTTCTGCACCAGGGCCACGGCGTCGATGGGCGAATGGACGCCCGGAGCCTGTTTTGCCTGCCGGGCCTCCAAAGGAGAATCCTGCGCCGTGGCGACGTCGGCGTTGCGCTGGGCGCGCTCCTTGATATCGCCGCCCACGGTGAACCCTTTCTCGCCGGCCCCCCGAAAGAGCACGACCTGGACGTCCCGGTCGTCCTGCGCCTGGGCGCAGCACTCGATCAGGCGCTGGCGCATCGCCTCGTTGAGGGCGTTCAACGCCTCGGGGCGGTTCAGCGTGATCCAGGCGGTCTGCCCCTTGACCTCGTACAGGACTGTGTCGTTGTTCATCAGGCATGCCTCCTGTATCCGAATTCGGGAATAGGGTGAGGAATGGCGCCCTTCGACTTCGTTTCGCGAAGCTTGTCCTGAGCTTTGTCGAAGGGCTCAGGACGAACGGTTTGCGGAATGTCCCCTAATACGCTCAGGATGAACTGTTGGCAAATGTCCCCTAATACGTTCGTCCTGAGCGTAGCGAAGCGAAGTCGAAGGGCGCCATTGCGAAGGACGCCATATTTCGCAAGCGCTACACAACCCCATAGACTCGCCCCGCCGTGTCGTGGAACAGCGCATTCCGCTCCGCCTCCGAGTACCTCCGGGACATGATCTTGAAGGCGTTCCAGATGGATACATAGGAATAGGATATGCGGTCCACCGGGAAGTTGCTTTCGAACATGCAGCGGCCGGCGCCGAACTTCTCGATGCAGAGCTCGAAGCAGGGCCGCATGGCCTCGGCCAGTTCGGTGGAGCCGGGCTTCGGCGTACGCTGGTGCCAGTCGTAGCCCGAGCGCAAGGAGCCGACGCCGCCCAGCTTGAGCACCACGTTGGGGCACGAGGCCAGCGCGGTGATGTCGGCGCTCCAGGCCTGGAACACCTCGTCGCGGCGGCCCTCGTAGGGTCCGAGCCCCAGCGGCCCGCCGATGTGATCGAGGACAATGGGC
>JAPOQB010000484.1 GCA_026710965.1 Deltaproteobacteria bacterium
CGCGCGCACCTCCGCGGCGGCGAACTTCAGTCGCGCGTGCGGCTCCGCGCCGAGCATGACGTTCTCGAGCACCGTGAAGGTGGGCACGAGCATGAAGTGCTGATGGACCATGCCGATGCCGTGTCCGATGGCATCGGCGGGCGCGGCGATGGCCACGGGCCGGCCGTCGATCTCGATCACGCCCTCGTCGGGCGCGTAGAGACCGTAGAGGATCGAGACCAGCGTGGTCTTGCCCGCTCCGTTCTCGCCGATGATTCCGTGGATGGTCCCGGCCGCCACGTCGAGCTCGACGGCGTCGTTGGCCCGCACCGCGCCGAAACGCTTCGAGATCCGCCTGAGGCGGATCGCCGGCGCCGTGTTCCCGCTCACGCGGGAACTGGCTCCGGCTGGTCCGGAGGGGGCCGTCGCGGCAGGAGTTCCCGCATCCATCAGAACGGACAGTTGGAGTCGCTCCCGTAGTCGTGCACGGTGATCCGGCCGGCGATGATGTCCGCCTTGGCCCGTTCGACGGCGGCGCGCACCTCGCCGGAGACCAGCGCGGCATTGTGTTCGTCCTGCGCCCAGTCCACACCGCCCTCGGCCAGCCCGAGGGTCACCACGCCGGCGGTGAACTTGCCTTCCATTGCATCCTTCAGCGTCTGGTAGGCGGCCACGTCCACGCGCTTCAGCATCGAGGTCAGCACGTGGCCCGGCGCGAGCCCGTTCTGGTTCGAGTCCACCCCGATGGCGAGCCTGCCGGCATCCGCCACCGCCCGGATGACGCCCAGGCCCGTGGCGCCGGCCGCATGGTAGACCACGTCCGCGCCGCGGTCCATCTGCCCGCGCGCCAGCTCGGCGCCCTTGGCGGGATCGTTCCACGCCGCCGGCGTCGTCCCGGTCATGTTCCGGAGCACCGCGATCCCGGTTCTGGCTTCCTTGGCGCCCTGCACGTAACCGCAGGCGAACTTGCGGATCAACGGCACATCCATGCCGCCGACGAAGCCTATCTTGCCGGTCTTGGAGGTCAGCGCGGCGGCGACGCCGACGAGGTAGGAGCCCTCGTGTTCCTTGAAGGCATACTGGCGGAGGTTCGGCCGGTTCAGCCAGAAGACGTCGATGATCGCGAACTGCCTGTCCGGATGGTCGGCCGCCACCGCGTTAATGGCATCCGCCTGGGAGAAACCCACCGCCAGCAACACCGTGGCGCCCCGTCGCACGAGCCGGCGCATCGCCTGTTCGCGCTGGGTCTCGTTCGTGACCTGGAACTCCAGGACGTCGACGCCGGTCTCCTCGACGAACTTCGTGACGCCCCTCCAGACGCCCTCGTTGAAGCTCTTGTCGAACTTGCCCCCCTTGTCGAAGACCACCGCCGGCTTGAAGTCCGCGGCCCAGGATGCCGATACGATGAGGGCTACCGCTACCGCGGCGAGTAACGTACGGATCATGTCGCTCTCCTTGTGGAACCTCCGAGCGGAGTTTTGCCACACCCTGTCATTCCCCTTCTACCCCCTCAACCGCTCGGCCTTCACCGTCTCCTTCCGCCGCGGCTCGGGGAATACGTCGGCGGTGCACAGCACGTCCACCAGGACCGGCTGGGTCTTGCCCAGGCGCAGGGCTTCGGCGAAGGCGTCCTCCAACTCGCCGGGCTCGGTGACGCGCAGGCCGGCGGCGCCGAAGACGCGCGCGTACTCGTCGAAGGGCGGGTTGCCGATGGTGTCGCCGATGTAGCGTTCGTCGTAATAGAACTTCTGGTAGGCGCGTTCGGAACCGTAGTTGAAG
>JAPOQB010000029.1 GCA_026710965.1 Deltaproteobacteria bacterium
GAAGAGCCCCAGCACCGGCTGCATCACCACGCCCTGCAAGCCGTCGTCGCCGCCGGTCCAGTGCTCCTGCTCGTTGGCCAGCTCCTGCAGCAGGATGGTGACGGCCAGCGTAAGCATCAAAAGGGTCAGTCCGCGGGTGTAAAGGATGACCGCGCCGCACACGAAGCCCACTACGCCGGCCACCAGACCGGCGATCAGCAGCCCGCTTATGGGCTCGCTCCAGCCCAGATGCGCCGACAGGATGCCGGCGGTGTACGCCCCGGTGCCGAACAGCGCCGCGTGCCCCAGGGACACGATCCCCGCGTAACCCAGGATCAGGTCCAGGGACATGGCGAAGAGCACCATGATGAGGATCTGGGAACCCAGTTGCAGGTAGTCGGGGAACAGGAAGAACCCCAGCGCCCCGGCCAGCCAGGGCAGCAGCTCCGCCGGGCGGATGGCCGCGGTTCGGAGCGGGTTGCGGTACGCCGTTTGTTCCATGTGGACGAAGATCCTTCGCGGTGCGGCGCGGTGCGATGCCTTATCGGGCGTAGAAACCCTGCGGGCGCCACAAGAGCAGCACGATGGTGATCGCGAAGATGAAGAAGGCGCCGAAGGCGGGAAGGTAATATTTTCCCGCCGTGTCGACGATTCCAAGGATCAGGGCGGCCAGGAAGGCGCCCCGCAAACTCCCCAGACCGCCCACCGCCACCACGATGAGGAAGTAGACGAGGTATTCCAGGGCATAGGTGGGGGTCAGTCCGAGGATTTCCGTACCCAGCGCCCCACCCAACGCCGCCAGCGCGCTGCCGAGGGCGAAGGTCAGCGTGAACAGCCGGCGGATGTTGATGCCGACGGTCTCGGCCATGCGCTGGTTGTCCACCGCGGCCCGCACCTTGGCCCCCAGCAGCGTGCGCTCGAACCCGTACCAGAGGCCGATGACGACGGCGAAGCTGATCAGCATGATGAACGTGCGGTAGGTGGGAAAGCGCCGGAAACCTAAATCCACCTGGCCCTTCAGATAGGCCGGGACGTCGAGCTGGACGTTGAGCGGCCCCCAGATGAAGGTGCACACGGCGATGCCCATGAACACCAGGCCGATGGTCAGAAGCACCTGCTGGAGCTCGTCGCCACCGTAGAGGCGGCGGTACAGGGTCCGCTCCAGCACAATGCTGATGAGCGCCACGGCAACGCAGGCCAGCGGCGCGCCCAGGAGGAACGGCGCTCCCCACTCCCGGATGAAGGACACCGCGATATACCCGCCCAGCATGGCGAACATGCCGTGGGCCAGGTTCACGAAGCCCATGAGGCCCATGGTCACGGAGAGCCCCACCGAAATGATGAACAGGATCATTGCGAACGCGAGGCCGTCGAACGCAATGCTGATGAGGGAGTTGATCACGAAGAGCGACTTGCCGATGCTTCGGTCAACCGCCGGCCTCGGAGGCAGCTGGCGGTGTTGTTGAAGGCCCGTTGCCGGCGCGGGCGCGCCGCCCCGTGCCCTGGCGGGGCGGCACCTGCCCTTGGCTGCCGGCCGCGGCTACTTCTTTTTCTGCAGTTGTTTCCAGGGGTCCTTCACCATCTCGAGGGTCTCGACCTCGATGTTGGCCAGCGCCTTCCCCCGCTTCTCGACCTTGCGCAGGTACTGGTTCTGGACGATGTCCCGGGTGTCGGGATCGATCATGATGGGACCGCGCGGGCTGTTGAACTTCCACCCCTTCCACACCGCCAGGGCCTTGTCGGCGTCGACCTTGCCGTCGAGGCGCCGCACCGCCTCGTGGATGGCGGCCATGCCGTCCCAGCCCTGGACGCTGAAGAAGTCCGGGATGCTGTCGGCGCCGTAGGCTTCCTTCCAGGCCTTCACGAAAGCCTTGTTCTCGGCCCGGTCGGCGGCGGCGGAGTAGTGGTGCATGGTGATAACGCCCAGGGGAACCTGCCCCATGTTGGGCAGCTCCGAGTCCTGGGTGATGTCACCCGGGCCGATGAGCTCGATACCGGCCGCCCTCATGCCGAGGTCGTCGTAGGTCTTCATCACGCCGGTGGCCCACTTCCCGGCCGGGATGAATACGTACAGCGCGTCGGGCTTGGCATCCTTGACGGACTGCAGGAACGGCGTGAAGTCCGGGATCTTCGGGAACGGAAACGGTATGTCCGCCACGACCTTGCCGCCCGCCGCGGTAAACGCCGTCGTGAAGGCGGTCTTGCTGTCCTTGCCCGGCGAGTAGTTGGCGTAAGCCACGGCCACGGTGCGGATCTTCATCTTGTCGTAGGCGTGCTTGCCCAACGGGTAGGCCGCCTGCCACATGGTGAACGACACGCGCGCGGTGTAGGGAGACCGGGTCGTGATCGCCGAGGTCCCGGCGTTCATGATGAGGAACGGCACCTTCGCCTTGCGCGTCACGTCCGAGATGGCGAAGGCGTTGTTGGAGTAGACCACCCCCGCGAGGATGTCGATCTTGTCGCGGGTGATGAGCTCGGTAGCCAGACGCTTGGCCACATCGGGCTTGGGCCCGGTGCTGTCCCGCTTGATGATCTCGATCTTGTGGTCCCCGGTCCCCTTCGGGTGCAGTTTCTGGTAGAGTTCGAAGCCCCGGTCCACCTGCTGCCCCAGTTGCGCGTTGGGCCCCGAGTAGGGAAGAATCACGCCCACCTTGACGGTCTCCGCCCATACCGTCCCGGTCACGGTCGCCAAAGCCAGCAAAGCAACGGCCAAAAGCCTGATAGTCTTCATGGTGATACCTCCTCCGAGTTTGGCGCCCTTGGCGCAGATGCGGATCATACCACTCCTGCCGACGACACGGCAACGGCTGCCCGGCGCTCCAAACCTCGTTCGGAGCCGCGCCACGAACAGGAACGGCGTGCCTCCTTCATCATCGCCGGTGCATTTGGCTTTCTTGCCTTAAACGCTATACAGGTTACGTGTGACCCCTTCCAGACAATTGCTACAGGAGAGAACCGCATGGACAACAAAGCCCTTACCGCCGACGCGTTCGTCGAGGACCTCAAGAAGGAGATCGCCGCGTTCCACAAGCTGCGCATCAACCACCCGTTCGTGAAGGCCATATGCGAGGGCACGGCTTCCATGGACCATATCCGCACCTGGGCGGTGCAGGACTACCAGTTCCGCGTCGCGGTTCCGCGCATCGCGCTGCTTCGCTA
>JAPOQB010000028.1 GCA_026710965.1 Deltaproteobacteria bacterium
ATGCGCGCACCAATGAATACGGCTTTCTGGAAACGCCCTACCGGCGCGTGATCAACGGACGGGTCAGCAACGATATCAAGTACCTGTCAGCCATCGAGGAAGGCCAGTACGTGATCGCGCAGGCGAACTCGAAGCTGACCAGCCGGGGCCATTTCGAGGATGACCTGGTGTCGTGCCGCTACAAGAACGAATTCACCCTGTTTCCGCCCAAGCAGGTGGATTACATGGACGTGTCGCCGAAACAGATCGTGTCGGTGGCCGCATCACTGATTCCGTTCCTCGAACATGACGACGCCAACCGGGCGCTGATGGGCTCGAACATGCAGCGCCAGGCGGTGCCCACGCTGCGCACGGAAACGCCGCTGGTGGGAACCGGCATGGAGCGAGCCGTGGCGGTGGACTCCGGTGTGACGGTGATCGCCACGCGCGGCGGCGCCGTGGACTCCGTGGACGCCTCGCGCATCGTCGTGAGGGTGAACGACAGCGAGACCAGTGCAGGTGAGGCCGGGGTCGATATCTACAACCTCACCAAGTACACCCGGTCCAACCAGAACACCTGCATCAACCAGCGTCCCCTGGTCAAGGCCGGCGACGTCATCGAGCGGGACGATGTGCTGGCCGACGGCCCGTCCACCAGCCTGGGCGAACTGGCGCTCGGCCAGAATCTGCTGGTGGCCTTCATGCCGTGGAACGGTTACAACTTCGAGGACTCCATCCTGATCTCCGAACGCGTGGTGGAGGAGGATCGCTTCACCACGATCCACATCGAGGAACTGACCTGTGTGGCCCGGGATACCAAGCTGGGCCCCGAAGAAGTGACCGGCGATATTCCCAACGTCGGCGATGCTGCCCTGACCAAGCTCGACGAATCGGGCATCGCCTTTATCGGTGCGGAAGTTCAGGCCGGGGACATCCTGGTGGGCAAGGTCACGCCGAAGGGCGAGACCCAGCTCACACCCGAAGAGAAGCTCTTGCGGGCGATCTTCGGCGAGAAGGCGTCGGACGTGAAGGACACTTCGCTGCGCGTGCCCCCCGGGATGGACGGCACGGTCATCGATGTACGGGTATTCACCCGCGACGGCGTCGAGAAGGATGCCCGTGCGCTGGCCATCGAGCGGCAGGAACTGGAGGCGGTACGCAAGGATCTCGACGATCAGCGACGGATTCTGGAAGAGGATATCTTCCAGCGGCTCGAGCGGCTGCTCATCGGCGAAAGCGCGGCGGGCGGTCCCGGGAAGTTGAAGGCCGGCAGCGAGATAACCGCGTCCTACCTGACCGATCTGCCCAGGGAGCGGTGGTTCGAAATCCGGGTCAGGGACGACGAGCTCAATTCGCAACTGGAACGGGCCGCCGAGAGGCTCAGGGCCCAGAGCGAGGAGTTCGAACGGCGGTTCGACGAGAAGCATCACAAGATCACCGCCGGCGACGATCTGGCGCCGGGCGTGCTGAAGATGGTCAAGGTCTATCTGGCGGTGAAGCGCCATATCCAGCCGGGCGACAAG
>JAPOQB010000927.1 GCA_026710965.1 Deltaproteobacteria bacterium
ACAACCACAAGACCTGGCGCCAGCTCGGCATCGCCCGCACCGACGCCGAAAAACTCTATCTCGCCTATCACGAAGGCCGCGGCGGCTACCGCCGCGGCACCTGGAAGAAGAAGCCGAAGCTCCAACGCATCGCCCGGAACGTGGCCGCCACCGCCGGGCAGTACCGCTCCCAACTCACGCAATGCGAGTCGCGCTTCCGCTGCGACGCCTGGTACCAGGTCTGGCCGTTGTGCCGCTGAGTGCCCTGGACGCCCCTTGCAAACCGGAACGACTCTGTCATAGAGTGCAGTCGCTCATCCGCCTGGGGTGAAGAAAAACAGAAGGAGTAACCTAATGAAGCAATCCAGGAACAAACTGATGGTCGCGGCAGCGCTACTGGCGTTCGGCGTTGGAACCCTGGCGGCATCCGCCGTGAGCGCCGCCGACACGCCCATCAGCGTGGGCCGGACGACGTCGGCGAGCGGATTCCACATCCCCTCCTATATCGCCATGGAGCAGGGGATCTTCAAGAAGTACGGGCTGGAAGGCAAGTACCGCAGCATGAGCGGCAAGGCGCTGCTCAACGCCGGTATCGCCAAGCAGATCGACTTCGTGCCGATCCCCGGGGGCGGCTCCCAGGCCGCGCTCAAGGGCGCGCCGATCACCTACCTGGTGGGCCAGTCCCTGATCTCCCAGTGGACGATTACCGCGCACGCGAGCATCAAGTCGGTCAAGGACCTCAAGGGCAAGATCATCGGCCTCGGGCGTCCCGGCAGCGCCGACTACGATGAGGCCGACATCGTGCTGTCCAAGAACTTCGGCATGGAGCCCGGACGCGACTACAAGGTCATCAGCTTCCGGGGCGAGGCCGAACGGATCGCCGCCATGATCAACGGCGACATCCACGCCGGCCTGCTCACGTTCCCCCACGCCGCCAAGGCGAAGCTGGCCGGTTTCAAGGTCATCCTGAAGACCGGCAAATACCTGCCCCGCATCGGCGGCAGCTTCTGGGTCCACAACGATTTCCTCAAATCCAACCGGGCAACCGCCAAGGCCTTCATCCACGCCATGGCCGAGGCCGCGGAGTACATGAAGACCAACAAGGAAGGGTCCGTCGACGTCATCCAGAAGTACTTCTCCATGAAGGACCGCCGGGAAGCCGAAGGGGTCTGGGAGGAAGTTTTCGACCAGTACGGCCCGGACATGCCCGAAGCCCTGGTCAAGAGCCTGTTCGAGTCCCGCGTCAAGCGCATGATCTCGAAGAACCTCTGGCCCAAGGACAAGCCTCTCCCCGACGTCGAGAAGTTCGTCGCCAGAGACCTGCTGAACGAGACCCTGAGAGAGCGGGGTTACTACTTGCAGCCGAAGCCGCTGTAGTCCGACCCAATGCGACTGGCGGGGGACAGGACGTGTCCCCCGCCAGCGCCTCGTCCCATCCAAGAGGCCAGGAGTCCGCGCCGCGCGAAGCGTCGGCCGCAACGAGGTTCGGATTCCGGTAGGTGCAGGCTCCCGACCTTACGCTAGAACGTCTTCACCTGCTCCGGCCGCCACCGGCTGAGCCGGTTCTCCAGCTTCTTGACCGCCAGGGTCATCACCAGGGAAATGCCCATGAACAGGATGAGGCCGGCGAAGACCACGTCCACGACGTAGTTGCCGGCGGCGGCGGCCATGAGGTAGCCGATGCCCTGGTCGGAGCCGAAGAACTCTCCCACCACTACACCCAGGATGGCGCGGCCGATGGCGAGCCTGAGCCCGGCGATGATGTAGGGCAGCGAGTTGGGCAGCACCACGATCTTCATGAGCTGCCACTCGTTGGCGCCGAAGGAGCGCACCACGTTGACGAGCACGCGGTCGACGTTCTTGACGCCCTCGTAGGTGTTGATGAGGAGCGGGAACAGGGCGCCGATGAAGACGATCACCACCGTGGACCAGATCCCGAAGCCGAACCACAACACCACCAGCGGCAGGAACACCAGCCGGGGAGTGGCGTTGAAGGCGGTCACGAAGGGGTCGAACATGGCGTTGAGGGTGTTGAAACGCCCCATCACCAGTCCCACGGGCAACGCCACGAGGATGGAGAGCCCCAGGCCGATGACGAACTCGGTGGCGCTCACGTAGAAGTGAAACGCCACCTCGCCCGAGGTGCTCATCTCCACGAGCCTCAAGGCGATGTGGTACGGCGTCGTGAAGAAGAGCGCCAGCCCCTTGGGCAGCGTCACCACGTGGGGAATGAATTCCCACACCAGCAGGAACAGCACGATGAAGCCCCACCCCAGGATGGGTTCCTCGTTCTCGCGGTACTGGGACAGGTAGCGGTTCATCGTGTTTCCTGGGTGCGCCAGGGTGCGATGGCGAGTTCGGCCCGGCGAAGGCCCTGGGTGAAGATGACGGCGATGATCATCAGCACCAGGATGCACACGAACATGTGCGACAGTTGGTACATGTCGCCGTACCAGATCAGCGCGTGGCCGATGCCCTCGGAGGCGGCGTAGAACTCGCCGACGATGATCCCGACGATGCCCCGCCCGATGGCGATGCGCGCTCCCGCCACGAGATAGGGGAGGGTGCTCGGCAGGATGACCTTGAAGTAGAGGTCGCGCTCCTTGCCGCCCAGGGACTTGACCACGTTGATGAGCAGGTTGTCGACCGAGCGCACGCCGGCGAAGGCGTTGAAGATGAAGGGGAACACTGCCAGAAGGAAAATCAGGATGGTCTTGCCCTTGACGCCCACGCCGAACATCACGATGAGGAGCGGCGCCAGGGCCACCAGCGGGCTCGCGTACATGGCGGTCAGGAATGGGTCGAGGGTGAACGCCACCCGCCGCCTCCAGCCCATGACCACCCCCACCGGGATGCCCACCACCACCGCGGCGGAGAAGCCGAACACGAAGGGCGTGCCGCTGATGTAGAGGTCCTTCCAGAGCTCGCCGCTCAAGATCAGGTCGCCGGTGGCCGCGGCCATGAGGGACGGCTTGGTGATGAAGAACGGGTTGAAGACGAAGACGTAGGTGAGCAGCAACTCCCACACGAGGAAGAAGCCCGCCACCGCCACCGCCCCCAGCAGGAAGCGTACGGTGCCTTCCGACAGTCCCTTGAATCCCATATCGCTCTCTCTTACTCTTTGGCGTTCAGCTCGTCCTTGAGGTTATTCCAGATATCGAGCTTGATGTCGTTGAACTCCGGCGACAGCCGCATCTCGTAACCCCGCGGCCTCGGCAGGTTGATCTTGATGATCCTCTTGGTCTTTCCGGGCCTCTTGGTCATGACGATGACACGGTCCGACAGATAGGCCGCTTCCTCGATGCTGTGGGTGACGAACAGCACGGTCTTCTTGTGCTTGTCCCAGATCTGCAGCAGCTCGGCCTGCATGAGGTCCCGGGTCTGGGCGTCCAGCGCCGCGAAGGGCTCGTCCATGAGCAGGACCTCCGGGTCCGTGGCCAGCGCCCGGGCCAGGCCCACCCGCTGCTTCATGCCGCCGGAAAGCTCATGCGGAAAGTGCCCCTCGAATCCCGTAAGCCCCACCAGGTTGATGAGATCCTGGGCTCGCGGGCGGCGCGTGGCCACCGGCTCCCCCTTGAGCTCCGGGCCGAGTTCCACGTTGGCCATGACCGTCCGCCACGGCAGCAGCCCGAACTCCTGGAACACCATGGCCCTTTCGACTCCCGGACCGGTGATCTTTTTGCCGCCGATCTCCATCTCGCCCGCGTCCGGTTTGAGCAGCCCCAGCAGCACGTTCAGGAAGGTGCTCTTGCCGCAGCCCGACGGTCCCACGATGGAGACAAACTCGCCGCTGTTCAGCTCGATGCGGAAATCCTTGAGGGCGGTGACCGGATCCCGGTTCTTGGGGGTGAACGTCAGCGTGATATCGGTTGATCGGATGTAGGGTTCCATCGGCGTCGAAACTACTACAAGGACGGGGGTGTGACAAGAGACGCGGCCCGGATGGATCCCGCTCCTCTTCGTTCCACCACGGACTCCACAGTGTCATGCCACGCTGGAGGAAGAGTGCTCCAGCGAGATGAACGACAACCCAAGCCTCACGCGCAGGGTCGATCCGGTCCCAATGCCGTCGCTCAGGGCCACGATACTTCCGCCGACGCCGGCGACGTAGTTCACCGACGAATGAAGCCCCAGCCCACTGCCCGTGTCCTTGGTCGTGTATCCCGAGGCAAAAATGCCTTTCAAGTCATTCGGGTCGATGCCGACGCCGTTGTCGATGACGTCGATGACCAGGAACTCGTCCTTGACATACGACCGGATGTGGATCTCCGGCGGCCCGTTCAAGGCGCCTGACGGGGGGAGTTCGTCGATGGCTTCGATGGAGTTCTTCACCAGGTTGACAATCATCTGGTGGAACTGGTTTTCACGTATCCGGACCTGCGCGGGCGTGCCTACGCAATCGACGTGAAGCCAAATTCCGCGCCTGCTGATCGAGTCCTGCAGGATCTCGACAGCGGTGTCGATGGTCTCTTCCAGGTCCACGTCCTTGCGGGCCATGATGTCCTTGTCGAAGGCCTGTTGCGTCCGCACGATCTCGGTGATGTACGCTACCCTGTCCCGGACCCGTTCGACCGTCTGCACCAACTGCGTCTCCATCTCTCCGAAGTCGTTGGCAAGGGCAAACAGAAACGGCATCGCTTGGCGGCCCTTCGGATCGTCTCTCAGGTAATCGATCCAGTCGTGCTCGTGCGCCTTCAGGGCCTCGACCAGCGCCTGAAGACGGCGGATCGACCGGCTCCCCTTCAGGTGTCCGTGAAGGGTCCCGATGCCGATGGCCACGCTGTTGATTGCGTTTCCGATGTTGTGGAGCACCGTTTCGACGATCTCCAGTCGCCCCTGGGCGAATGCGCGGGCCAGCGCTTCATGGGCACGCATCTGCTCGGTGACGTCGCGAAACACCACCACGGCGCCCTTGATGGAGTTGGACGCGTCCTGCAAGGGCCTTCCGCTGGTGTTGAAATAAACCCCGTTGGGGACCTTCGAGTTGCGCACGAGTATCGCCACGTCATCCGACGCTTCGCCCTGCAGGGCGCGCCGAAGTGGAAGCTCATCGGCAGGGAAAGGGGTCTTCCTGTCAGGACGATAAAGCCCAATGACCGCCGGATACTCGGCAAGATCCGCCATCATGAGGTCCTTGATACCAACGGGCGAAATAAGTTCGGCGAGCCGTTTCGCCGCGGTGTTGACAACGAGGTAGTTGCCCTGGGAATCGGCGGCCACCACCCCGTCGCTGATACTGTCGAAAACGGATTCCATGAGACGGGTCTGGCTCTCCAGCCGCTCTACCGCCTGCCTCAACTCGGCCTCCGACCGCTTGGTGGCCGTGATGTCGCGGAACACGGCGAGGCCTCCCTTGAGTTTGCCGGAATCGTCCAGAAGCGGTCTGGCGCTGGTGTTGATGTAGATGCCTTCCGGTTTGGCCGGATTGCGCACGATCATTTCCTCGTCATCCGTTGACTCGCCGCGGAGGGTGCGCGCGATCGGCAAATCGAGAGAAGGATATTGGGTCACTCCGTCGAGCTTGAAGACGCCGTAGCCCTCGCTCCAGTCCTCGGGTCCGGAGTCCGGTCTGTACGGACCTACCATGCGTTCCGCGCTCGTGTTGCGCGTGATCGGGTTCCCGCGCTCGTCGATCACGATGATACCGTCGTTGGTGCTTTCCATGAGGATGCGCCACGCGCGGGCTTCTTCCCGAATGCCGTGTGCCAACTGCTCCGTGTCGATCCTGTGGAACGCCAGCACCGTGCCTTCGGCACGGCCGTTTCGGTCCTTGACGGGCGCCACGTTGTAGTCGATCGCCACCTCCTTCCCGGACCGGGTCCTGAGCATCATGTCACCGCCTGTGCGAGCGTGGTCGCCGCCTTCCTCGATGAGGCGTTGCCTGGTCTCGAACTGGACCGGCAGAACTCCCGCGGCACCGTGAAAGATCTCCCCCAGGGACCGGCCGATGGCCTCGTGCCGGGACCAGCCCGTGAGGGTCTCCGCGGCGGAATTCATGAACGTGATGCCCCCGCCCTTGTCCGTGACCACGATGGCCTCGGTAGCGCATTCGACAGCCGCGGACGCTCGCCGTTGCCGTCGTTGCCGGACATGCAGGCGCAAGGCGGTTTCAACGTGCAGGTGGAGTTGTCCTGCCGGTGCCGTCTTGGGCACGTAACCGGCCGGCTCGCTGTCCAGGGACCGCCGCTCCAGCGCCTGACCGGCATTGCCGTTGAGATACAGCACCGGGGTGTCTAGCGTCTCGCTCAGGTGCTGCGCCGTTTCGACGCCGTCCGGTTCTCCTGTCAGTTCCAGGTCGATCAGCGCCAGGTCCGGCGGCCGTTCCGCCGCCGCCGCCACCGCGTCCTGTCCGGTCAGAACCGAAGCGCACACGTATCCCGCGGTCTTCAGCTCTTCTTCCAGGCGCGCGGCCACAGGGTGCTCGTGCTCGACAATGAGAATTCTTGCCGCTGTCATGGTGCTGCTCCGTTGTCGTCGGTGCGCCGCCTCGGCGTACACGCAGGCCTGAGTACCGCTCCGTGGAACCTGCCGCCGTCAAGCGCGGCCGCTGACCGGTTCCCGGAAACATGTATACACGCTGTCGGGAATGGATTAAATTGAATTCGCCGAAGGTCGTGGTTGAGAGTTGAGAAATTCCTTTTGGATGGGTGCTGATGTCGGAAATCATCGACGCCGCAGCGGGGTTGTTCTACCGCTTCGCCGCCACCGGTGCGCTGCCGGCCTCGTGGTTCCGGGGTCCGGACCCGGCCAGGGTGCCCAGGGCT
>JAPOQB010000027.1 GCA_026710965.1 Deltaproteobacteria bacterium
ATCCGGAACGACTTCGACGTCTACCTGCAGCCCATCGACCATCCCACCACCGCCACCTACATCGCGTCGGGCGACGTGAGGCCCGTCCTTCACCTTCACGACCAGCGGCCGGTGAACGCTCCCGATACCCCGACCGCCATAGAGAAGGGGATCAATCTCCGCCTTTACGTGGGCCGCAGCATCGTGGCGCCCCCGGGCCTGCCCGCCGCCACGAAGAAGATCCTGGAGGATCTGTTCGTGAAGACCATGAACGATCCCGAATATCGGGAGTTCCTGGCCAAGTCCAAGAGCCCCATCGTGCCGGGCGACTCCAAGGCCGCGCAGGCCGACCTGGAAAACTACGTGAGCAGCTACAGCAAGTACACCCAGGCGATGCGCGACGCCTTGCCGAAGTAGTGCCCAATAGGCAGCGGGAACGGACTGTCCCCGTTCCCGCTGTCGCAGAAAGCGAGTTCGGATGAATCAACCCGCCAGCCCGGATACCGGTCCGCGTCCCCCCATCCCGCTGCCCTTTCACTACGCCTGGCTCGTCGTGGCGGTGACCTTTTTTGCCAGTTTCAACGGCGCCGGCATCCGTGTGGTTCCCACCGTGCTGATCCTTCCGCTCGAAGCGGAGTTTGGATGGGCTCGATCCGCCATCACGTTCGGGATCTCCATCAACCTTCTGCTCTACGGCGCCGCCGCTCCCGTGGTGGGCTGGGTTCTGGACAAGTACGGGCCGCGCCGGGTCATGATGACTTCGCTGACCCTGCTCTCGGCGGGTCTGTTGGGCACCACTCTGGTGTCCCAGTTGTGGCAGTTCTGGCTGACCTGGGGAGTGATGGTGGGGTTGGGGGCCGGGGGCATGTCCGGCGTGCTCTCCGCATCGGTGGCGCATCGCTGGTTCAACGCCCGGCGGGGACTCGCCGTGGGGATTCTCAGCAGCGGCAGCTCTTCGGGACAGATCGTCTTCGCCCCGTTCATGCTCCTGATCATCGGATACATCGGCTGGCGCCTGGGTTCCTACGTGTTGGTTGCCTGCACGGTCGCGGCGGTGACGATGGTCTGGCTGCTCATGCGCGACAAGCCCGAGGACGTCGGCCTGGAGCCCTACAACGAGGGCATCGGGGCAGAGAAGGCGCCGGTGACGGACAAACCGGCAGCCAAACAGGAGGAAGCGAAGCCCGCGGGACCGGTGATAGGCATCCGGGACGCCATCAAGACGCCCACCTTCTGGCTCTTGTGCGGGGTGTTCTCCATCTGTGGCGGCACCGCCAACGGGCTCATCGGAACCCATCTCATCCCTCATGCCCTGGAGGAGGGGTTCGAGGTGGCGACCGTCAGCTTTGCGTTCGCCCTGATGGGGATCATGAACATCATCGGGACGCTGTTCTCCGGCTGGTTGACCGACCGGGTCGATCCGCGAAAGCTGATCGCCGCGGTGTTCACCCTGCGGGGATTGGCGCTGTTCTATCTGACGCTGGTGGACAACACCAGCGGACTCCTCATCTTCACCGTGATCTACGGACTCGACTGGTTCGCCACGGTTCCGCCGGTGGTCACCCTCGCCGGTCAGACCTTCGGCAAGCAGTCCATCGGCCGGATTTACGGCTGGATCTTTCTGTCGCACCAGATCGGCGGGTTCGCCATGGCCAACGCCGGCGGCCTGCTGTACGACTACGTGGGGAACTACCAATTGGCGTTTTTCGCCGGCGGCTGGATGGGACTGATGGCCGCGGCGTTCGGGCTCAGCATCCGGCCCAAGAAGCCGATGCCGCCGCTGGCGCCGACACCCGCCGGGGCGGCCGCCTGAGCAGGTGCCGCCGACTCGGCCCTACGATCGCTTGTCCTTTTTCGCGGCGGAGTCGAGGTTGTAAACGGCCTGCCAGGGCACGGAGCAGTGGGCCCAGACCAGGGGCTCGAACTTCTCCCACCACTCCACATCGCGCTCCTCCATGCTCAGCATGCGCACCATGCGCACCATGTCCTGGATCTGGTATTTCTCCAGGGCGTGCCGGAAAGCGGGCATGATCCCCGTGCCCTCCTTGATGATTCGGCGGATTTCGAACACGTCCAGGTTGTCCACGGTGTGGCGGAAATCGGGGATCTTGGCCGAGAGGGCCTTGGCGATGGGGCCGTCTCCCTGCCCCGAGGGGCCGTGGCAGCTCGCGCAGCGCTGGGCGTAGACGAGCTTCATCGCCTCCTCCCGGATGCAGCCGGAAAGGGCGGCCAGGGCCAGTAGCAGGAGCCCTGCCTGGAACAGCGGTCCGCGGTAGCGCGACTTCGTCGACATCATTTTTTCTCCTATCATCTTGAGTGCTTGAACAAAACAACCATGCGGGCAGCCGGCCCGCCGGAGGCGCGGGACGATTGGCTTTCTCTCTCCGAACCCGATACGCTTGACCGCGTCTATCTGCATGAACGAGGGGCTTTGAGGTGGCCATCAGGATTACACGCGTGTACACGCGGACCGGCGACGACGGCACCACC
>JAPOQB010000246.1 GCA_026710965.1 Deltaproteobacteria bacterium
CGCTGCAACGCAGTCCGCGGGTCCCTTGCCGGCCTCCACATCGACATAGAAGACGTCCCAGTTTTCGCGAGGTGAGCGATGAAGCTCAAGCATTAGGCTCGTCTTGCCCACACGTCTGGGAGCAAGCATCAGTATATGCTCGCCCTGTTCCAGCATTTCCCAAAGTCCGGTGACTTCATACTCTCTCCCGTAAAGATCGTCGCCGATAACTCCTGTCCCGTTATGTTGCGCATTTGTGAGTCTCTCTGTTGCAATTCCTAACAGAACGTCATCATAGATGACAAAAATAAATTTGGCAATGGTTTTTTTGGCAAAATTTCTATTGGGGATTACGGGAGCCAATGCTGTGGCCCAACAAAACGACCAAGTCACTGATGACGTGACTCAGACGGCAGAGATGGTAGGGTTTCGCCCCTCATGGACTCTGCGAGAGGTGTTCGACTACCCCTTCCGCCGCCGCCTCCCCGCCGGCGATGCAATCGGCGATGCCCACGCCACGGTAGCTCTTGCCAGCAATTGCAAGGGTAGGGAACTCCTTCAACCGGGTCTCGATTCTCTCCACGCGGTCCAGGTGGCCAACGTTGTACTGGGGCATGCTGTCGGGGTAGCGGGTGGTGCGGCAGAGCGTCGGCATGCCGGATATGCCGAGCAGCGCAGCCAAGTCTTTCCGGACCTGGGCTTCCAGGGCCTCGTCCGGCTGGTCCAGCAGGTCGGGTTGCAGGGCGCCGCCGGCGAAGCAGCGCAGCAGGGCGGTGTCTTCGGGAGCCCGGCCGGCGTACTTTACGCTGCTGAAGGTGCAGGCCATGATCTTCCGGCCTTCCACGTGCGGGACGACGAAGCCGTAGCCGTCGAGGGGATGGGCGACGTCGCTGCGGCGGTAGGCGAGGTTTACGGTGGCGGTGGAGGAGAAGGGGATCGCCTTGAGATCCCGGGCCAACTCCGGATCGAGTGCCGTCAGGGTATCTCCCGCCGCGAATGCCGGCAGGGTGCAGACGACGGCGTCCCCCTCCAACTTGGCGCCGCCGGTGTCCACTTGCCAGCGGTTGGTGTCGGCGTTCCGGGACAGCTCCCGGACGGTCTCGCCAAGGCGCACCACGCCGGGATCCAGCGTCTCCGCGATACGGCGCACGAGCACTTCCATGCCCCCGTCGATGCTGACGAACAGGCTCCAGCGGGCGCCGGTCTCGTCCGCGGCCTGCGCGCGGCGTTGCTGGGCTCGGCGGCTGCCCGCGATCACACTGCCATGATTGCGCTCCATCTCGAGGAACCGGGGCATGGTGGCGGTCAGGCTGAGGGCTTCGGGGTCCGAGGCGTAGATGCCGCCGATGAGGGGCTGCGCCACCCGCTCCAGCACTTCCCGGCCCAGCCGGCGGCGCACGAACGACGCGAGGCTCTCGTCGCCGCCGTCGGAACGCCGGGGCACCAGGGGTTCCAGCCCCATGCGCAGCTTGCCGCCCCAGGAGAACACGGGGCTGCGAAGCACCGAGCCCACGCGTGTGGGAGCCATCAACAGGAACCCTTCGGGGAGCGGCTCCAGCGCGTCCCGGTGGACGGTGTAGAGCTTTAACGGCCCGTGCCGCGGCGCAATGAGACGATCGGCGAGGCCCAGGCGCTCGCAGAGGCGTAGCGCGGCCGGTTTGTCGGTGATGTAGGAATCCGGACCGAG
>JAPOQB010000026.1 GCA_026710965.1 Deltaproteobacteria bacterium
CCTGCCGCTGGCGCTCAGGGCCAGAGGGGCCATGAGACCCACGCTTACGAATGACAGGACGGCCATGATCTGAAAGAGGGTGGGCATTTCCATGACCCCCAGCAGCAGGCCGATGCCGGACACGCCGGCGGTCTTGGCGATTTGCTGGGTGAGGCGGTCCAGGGAGATGACGCCGCCGCGCAGCTCCAGCGGGGCGTTTTGTGTCAGCAGGCTCTTCTGCATCGGAGAGATCACCCCGTTGGCCAACCCGTAGAAGATCAGCACCGGAGCCATGACGCCCGTTCCGGGGGCGAAGGACACGGCCAGAAGGGCGAGCCCGCTGACGATGAAGGCGCCGAGGACCAGGCCGCCCTTGTCCCAGGCGGCCGCCAGGCGGCCCGCCTGACTCGAGGTGACCATGGCGCCCAGGGCGTGGAAGGACCTCAGCAGTCCCGCCCCCGCGGTGGACATACCGTGGGTCCGGACCAGGAACAGCGGCAGATAGGTGAAGAAGGCGTAGTCCAGGAAGAATCGCAGGAAGCCGGCGGCGAAGGCCAGCAAGAGCCGTGGGTCCCTGACGACCCGCGCCACATCCTTGAGGTAGCGTCCCGGCGAAGTCATGGTGGTTCCCCGGGTCTCCGGCATCCACGCCACCACCAGGAGTCCCAGCGGGACGGCGGCCGCATAGGACAGGAACGGCCAGCGCCATCCGACCAGGGCCAAGACGCCGCCAAGGGGCGGCAGCACCAGCTCGCCGACCCGGTCGATGAAAACCTTCATACCCTGGCCCGACACCTCCCGGTGACCCTCCAGCAGGTCGCCGATGAGCACGATGGTGAGGGGGATGACGGCGCTGAACCCGACCCCTTGAACGACGCGCAACGCCAGCACCCAGCGGAAGTCCGGAGCGAAGGCAACGGCCGTGCCGGCCGTGCCGAACAGCAGCAATCCGCCGGCCAACAACGGCCGCCGCCCCCAACGGTCGGAGGCCACTCCCAGCAGCGGCGCCAGCACGATGGCCGGGGCAGTGTAGACGGCGATGACCAGCCCCACCTCCGCGTCGGTGACGCCGAGAGGGTCGATCATGGCGGGCAGCACCTGTTGGATGAGGTTGACCCCCATGATCACCAGGACGCTGGAGGCATAGACCAGGGAGAGGGAACGGCGCACGTCCGCGGGAAGCTCGCCCAGATCGAACACGGAGGACAGGGAAAATCGCATGTCGGGTCTCGATGTCCCTCTCTTACGCGCGGAGGGCACGGCCGGCAAGTCCCGATCCCGCCAGTGCCACGCTTTCAAGTCACCGTCTCGGCTGTTAGATTTCGTGTAGGGGCGGGTTTTACACCCGCCCGCGTCCGGACACCGCGGAGGAAGCAGGACATTGACGCTATCGATCTGGCTCGGAGTTCTCGGGGTGCTGGCAGGGGCGCTGGCGGCGGCGTGCTTTCGGGGCCGCCTAGGCAAGCCCGAGCGGTACTGGCTCGTGGGCCTGGCGGCCACGGGGCCGGCCTGGATCATTGCGCTGATGGTGCTCCTGGGCGGCATATCCGGAGAGAACCCGGACAAGGGCATGAAGGCCCTGCTGGCACTCTCCACCGCCGGCGGATTGCTCGGCGTCATCGCCACCGAGTTCTGCGTGAGATGGATCAAGGCGCAGACAGCCACGGCCCCCCCGGTCGTGTACTGGTTCCTCGGTACGGTGGCGCTGCTGCCTTCCTGGGGTTTCCTTCTGTGGAAAGTGTCTTGAGGCGTGCGGCGCCGGATGGGTTCGGCTGGAAGGCCGGCGGCCTTGCGCTAGCCGCGGTTCTTCTTCCACGGACCCTGTACGCTCACGGCGGCTCGGCGCACGATACGTTGCCCTTCGACGCGTTGGTTCTGGTGTTCGGAATGATCGACTGGAACTTCCGCCTGGATATTCTCCTGGTGCTGGCGCTGGCGGCGGGCGTCTATCTGACGGGATGGTCGCGCCTTCGCAGACAGGCCGACGGCGCCGCCACCGTGTCCGGGCTGCTCCTCTACCTCGCCGGCATCGCCGCGCTCTTCACGGCGCTGGTTTCCCCGGTGGACCGTCTGGCGGCGGAGCGCCTCAGCATGCACATGGTGCAGCACATTCTGCTGCTGATGGTGGCGCCGCTGGCAGTGCTTTTGGCCAACCCCTTCGCGGCCGTGGTCTGGGGGCTCCCTGCCGGTATCCGGGAGCGCTTCGCCGGGCTGTTTCGCGACGGCGCGCCGCTACGTTCCCTCCTGTCCGCGCTGACGCTCATGCCGGTGGCCTGGACGCTCTACGTGGTTAATCTGTGGGCGTGGCACCATCCGGCCCTCTACCAGGCCGCGCTCAACGTCTGGTGGCTGCACGACCTCGAGCACTGGCTGTTCTTCGGCACGGCCGTAATTTTCTGGTGGCCCATCGTCAACGCGGCGCCGTTGTTCCGCCCTACGCGCCCGTTGGGGACGAGAATCGTCTACCTGGTGGCCGCGACGCTTCAGAATACGCTTCTCGGCATGACCATATCCTTGCCGGAGCGAGTGCTTTACCCGTTCTACGCGGTGGTCCCGGCCCTTGAGAGGCTGAGTCCGATCCAGGACCAGGCCTTGGGCGGCGGAATCATGTGGGTCAGCGGTCACATGTACGTGATTCCGATACTGGTTCTGGTGGCCCGACGGCTCATCGCCGAGGAC
>JAPOQB010000624.1 GCA_026710965.1 Deltaproteobacteria bacterium
GAAATGGGATTCGCCGCGCACGTGGCCGACGAAGTCGTGTTCATGGACGCGGGCGAGGTCATCGAGCGCGGCCCCCCGGACGACATCTTCAAGCGGCCGCGAAGCGAGCGGCTGCGGGAATTCCTCGATACCTGGCGGTCGCGCACAATCTGAAGACTGGAACTTCGCCGGACGGCCAACGGCAGCAGGGACTAGGGGGCCGCGGCCGCGTGCATGGGGGCGACGCGTGCGAGCGTAGCCGTGACGACGGCGGCGGTGTTCCTCAAGGGATGGCGGCGGTGAAGTTCCGGAACCGCGGGCGGTTCACCGGAACTCCCACACCGGGAAGAAACCCGCCACCGTCCCCGGCAGGAAACACAGGGAGGCGGTCGGCATCGACCCCGCCCCTCTTCGCTCGGCCGCGGGATTTCCCTGGCGTCAGGCTTGGCCGGAGGACCGTTCCGGCCAGATGAACGACAACCCCAGCCTCGCGCGCACGGTCGCTCCTTTCCCGACACCGTCGCTCAGAGCCTCCAGACTCCCGCCGACGCTGGCGACGTAAGTCGCCGCCGAAGGAAGCCCCAGCCCGTTGCCCGTGTCCTTGGTGGTGTATCCCGAACCAAAGATGTTTTTCAGGTCCTTCGGTTCGATGCCGACGCCATTGTCCATGATGTCGATGACCAGGAACTCTTCCTCGACGTACGACCGGATGTGGATCTCCGGCGGTTCGTTGGGGGCCCCGGACAGGGCGGCTTCGCCGATGGCCTCGATGGAGTTCTTCGCCAGGTTGACCACCATCTGGTGAAACTGGCTTTCACGGACCCGAACCCGCGCGGGCGCCCCGGCGCAATCGACGCGAAGCCGGATGCCGCGC
Source organism: Deltaproteobacteria bacterium (assembly GCA_026710965.1). Classification (GTDB taxonomy): domain Bacteria; phylum Desulfobacterota; class Binatia; order UBA9968; family JAJDTQ01; genus JAJDTQ01. The sequence goes on from JAPOQB010000624.1 coordinate 854, forward strand.
TTGTGGACAGAGTCCTGCAGGATCTGGACTGCGGCGTTGATGGCCTTTTCCAGGTCCACATCCTTAAGGGCCATCATGTCCTTGTCGAAGCCTTGTTGCGTCCGGATGATGTCCGCGATGTGCTCCACTCTGTCCCGGACCCGCTCGACGGTCTGCAGCAACTGCGTCCCATCTCTCGCCAGGTCGTCGGCAAGGGCGAACAGGAACGGCATCGCCCGGCGGCCCTTCGGATCGTCTCTCAGGTAGTCGATCCAGTCGTGCTCGTGCGCCTTCAGGGCGTTGGCCAGCGCCTGAAGGCGGCGTACCGTCCGGTTCCTCATCAGTTGCTCGTATACGGTTCCGATACCGATGCCCGCGCTGTTGATTGCGTTCCCGATGTTGTGGAGCACCGTTTCGACGATTTCCAGTCGTCCCCGGGCGAACGCGCGAGCCAGCGCTTCATTGGCGCGCACACGCTCCGTCACGTCGCGGTACACCACGACGCCGCCCATGATGGAGTTGGATTCGTCCCGCAGGGGCATTCCGCTGACGTTGAAGTAAGCCCCGTTGGGGACCTTCGAATTGCGCAAGAATAGCTCCATGTCATCGAACGCTTCGCCCGTCATGGCGCGCGCGAGCGGAAAGTCATCGGCAGAGATGAGCGTGTTCCGGCCGGGAGCGTAGAGTCCAAGGGCCGTCGGCAAGGCGGCCACGTCTGTCCCCGCGAGCTGTTCGAAGCCGCCGGGCGACACGGCGTCGGCGGACCGTTTCGCCGCGGCGTTGACAACGAGGTAGTTGCCCTGGGAATCAACGGCCACCACCGCGTCGCTGATACTGTTGAAAACGGATTCCATCAGGCGGGTCTGGCTCTCCAGCCGCCCTACCGTCTGGCTCAACTCTGCCTCCGAGCGCTTGCTGGATGTGATGTCGCGGAACACGGCCATGCCTCCCTTGAGTTTGCCTGAATCGTCCAGAAGCGGTCTGGCGCTGGTGCTGATGTAGATGCCTTCCGGGATGGCCGGGTTGCGCACGATCATTTCCTCGTCATCCGTTGACTCACCGCGGAGGGTGCGCGCGATCGGCAGATCGAGAGAAGGATAGTGAGTCACTCCGTCGAGCTTGAAGACGCCGTAACGCTCGCTCCAGTCCTCGGGTGCGGAGTCCGGTCTGTACGGCCCCAACATGCGTTCCGCGCTGGTGTTGCGCATGATCGGGTTCCCGCGGTCGTCGATCACCACGATCCCGTCCTTCGTGCTTTCCACGAGGATGCGCCACGCCTGTGCTTCTTCCCGAACGCTCTGTGTCACCTGCGCCTCGTCGATCCTGTGAAAGGCCAACACCGTGCCTTCGACACGGCCGTTTCGGTCCGTTACGGACGCCACGTTGTAGTCGATCGCCACGTCTTCCCCGCCGCGGGTCGCGAGCATCATATCGCCGCCTGTACGAACGGTGTCGGCGCCCTCCGAGAGGAAGCGTTGCGTGGTCTCGAACAGGATCGGAAGATTTCCCGCGGCTCCGTGAAACACCTGCGGCAGGGGCTGGCCGAAGGCCTCGTGCCGGGACCAGCCCGTGAGCCTTTCCGCGGCGGTATTCATGAACGTGACGTCGCCGCCCTCGTTGGTGACCATGATGGCCTCGGTGGTGAACTCGGCGATCGCCGCCGCTTGCCGTTGCGATCGTTGCCGTCCATGCAGACGCAGGGCGGCTTCGATTTGCAGGTGGAGTTGCCCTGCCGGCGCCGTCTTGGGCACGTAACCGGCCGGTTCACTGTCCAGGGACCGCCGCTCCAGCGCCCGTTCGGCATTGCCGTTGAGATACAGCACCGGCGTCCCGAGCGCCGCGCCCAGGTGCCGCGCCGTTTCGACGCCGTCCGGTTCTCCCGGCAGTTCCAGGTCGATCAGGGCCAGGTCCGGCGGCCGGTCCGCCGCCGCCGCCACCGCTTCCTGTCCGGACGGGACCGAAGCGCACGCATATCCCGCCGTCGTCAGCTCTTCTTCCAAGCGCGCAGCCACAGGCGGCTCGTGCTCGACGATGAGGATTCTTGCCGGCGCCTTGTCGCTGATAGTCATCGTTGAAGGATTCCTTTCGGATGGGGCTCGTGTCGGAGACCATTGACGCCGCAGCGGGGTTGTTCTATCGCCCTATCGCGAGCGGAACTCTTCCGGCCTCGTGGTTGGAGATGTGTGCCATAGCCGGAAGGCCTTTCGCAAGGCGGGCTGCCCGACAGCCCGCGATTGTCCAGCACGATAGTCGACGCCATGCGCGGACACGGCTGTGAAGCGGCCCTTCCGGTCCTTGTCCCCGGTCCGCCAAAGCGCGTATCCGGGCCTCATGGCAATGGGTGCCATCGCTTCGCCGTCTCAGGGCGTCAAGGCCCGCGAACAATGCGAAAAAAGTACGTGTGGCGGTCAATGCGGTACGTCAATTAACATACAAGTCCGATACCCTGTGTGGCTACTGGGACCCCTGCGAGCGCGTCATTCCGAAACGGCTCCGCAGGAAGGTTCGGGTTGCGAGGGAGCTCCCGGAAGTCGCGGCGGATGCGCTGCGGCGGCAGGCTGTCCAGACGGGGGTTCCCGATCGGAACGATCCGGAGGAGATATGGAGTCCTCACCGCGAGCTCACGTGTTCAGAACGGAGGTGTCGAGAACCCTTCTGGCGTTCGCGGGCCGGCCACTGCTGCCGGGGATAAGCCACCCTGACGAGCGCCGCAGCTTCACCCTGGTCTACAGCGGCATCCACGACTACACGACCATCGAGCATTCCCGGGGCACGGTGTTCGCCGGCGGTCTTGATGGCGTGGCCATCGTGACGGAGCGCTCGGGGGACCCTGTCACCAAGGGCCTGCAGCTCTACATGACATCGTGGTGAGCGGCAGGAGGATGGCCGGGGAGGTGCAGGTCGAGTGGTCCTGCACGGGCACCGACACGAAGGATGATGGCGCCGGCCTTCTACCTGACCGGGGCTCGGGAGGGCGCCGTGGCAGGGGGCGGGGGCGGAGCCGGCACGATCAGGATCGTGGGCGGAACCGGCAGGTTCGCCCAGCTCAAGGGGACGCGCCCCTGCGAGGCCGCGTACCTCAAGGGGAAGCCGAACGGGACCACCGCGATGTGACTGGGGACAGACCGTGAAGCTGGCCGGCATTCTTGTTGGCGTCCTTGTGCTGGTGATCCTGCCGGCGCTCGCGGTGTTCCTGTGGTGCGGGTGGCGCGATGTAGAGCGGCTGCGCAAGCTCCGGGGGGGCGATTGACTGACCAGCATTCGGGAAGTGGCAGCATATGAGAGGAGACAACCAATGTCTGTAGAAGAAGACGTCGCCGCCATCAAGTTCAACGTTCAAGTCCTGCTCGGTGAGAGTCGGGCGCTTTTGAATATTCTCGGCGCCCTCGTTTCCGAGACTCTCGATTCCGAGCAGAAGCGCCGCTTTGCCGCTCTCCTCGAGAAGCGCAGCCAGGCTCTCCATCGCGAAATCCCTGGTGAAGACACTCCCCGTGGCCCGGGTGGCGCCGCAGAAGGCGAGCGCCTGCCACACGAACAGAGGACCTATGAGCTCCTGATCCGTGCCGCCCGCTCCAAGAGACAGGACCTTCACCACGGTCATCGATGACTACCGCGGCCGGGTGGCGCTGGAACGCGCGTTCGGGGGTCCACCACGATATTTTTCAGGACACCGTACGGGGAGCCAACCACCCCAACTACCCGGACCGCGGCCTGCAACCGTGCCGCGCGTGCCGCGCGTCGAAGATCTGGATGTCGGTGCAGACCTTCGGGATGGCGGCGTTCCGGCGGGCCGTGGGCAACGGGATGGAGTTGGCGTCCCGGGCCGAGGCGTACATCCGGGAGAGCCCGGTGCCGGAGCTGTCGAAACCGGCGTCGCGACCGTGTGCTTCCGGGTCAACCCCGGCGACTTGGACGAACAGGCGCTGGAGAAGATCAACCGCAACGTGCTCGCGCGAGTGTTCTGGGAAGACCGCGCGTTCATGTCATCGACGTCGCTGCACGGGACGTTGGGGCAACCACAACACCACGTGGGATGACGTCCGCGAGACACTGGAAGCCAACCAGCGGTTCGGGACTGAGGCCCTGCGGAACGGCAAGTAGCTCGTCGCCACCGCGCGGGACGGCCAGGGCGCGATGTCACCCTTTGGCCCCGAAATCGATCTCGCTCGCGCTGGCGGAAAGAGACGAGTGAACTGCCTCTTCCCTCCACCGCCGCGCTGCTTCAGGATGACTCACACCCGGCCTGTCCCGCGCCGAACGGAAACGGCAAGGACCGGGCAGGCCCTGTCGAACCTGCCCGATCCCCGACTTCAGAGACGCCTAGTCGTCGTGGTGGTGTCGGTCATGGTGATGGTCCCGCCTGCCACCCCGCTCGGCGATGCCTTGGAGCGACCGCTCGTACTCCGAACGCGAGACGACCGCGTCACCGTCCGTGTCGAGCCTCTGGAAGGCGCGCACGGTGAGGGGGCGCGTGGTCTCGCTCCACAGGCGAGCGAACTCCTCGAGGTCGAGCTGGCCGTCGCCATCGGCGTCGTGGGCGGCGAGGGCAGCGTTGCGGTTCTCGCGTGCCTTGTCCAACTCGGCCTGCGAAAGCGTCCCGTCCCGGTCGGCGTCGACGGCGTCGAACATCGCCACCGCCCTGTGGTCGTCATGATCGCCGAAGCCGCCATTGCGGTGGGCGAGGCTCGCACCTCCGAGCGCCATCCCGCCGATGGCCACGGCGACGCCGATTCCCACCAAAGCCTTTGTTGTTTTTCTCATCGGTTCCCTCCTTGGGTGTTGTTGTTGGAGGGAGTATAAGGACCGGATGTCGCAGAACTTTGCCGCGGACCGTACTGTTGTGTCGCAGTCCTTCGCGGCGGGGCGTCGTGACATGCCTTGTTACACTTTTTTTCTGTCTCTCCGGCCAAGAGCCGCCTAGACTGTCGTTCATGGAAGACTCGCCGCACGTTCTCGTGGTCGACGACCACCGGCATATCCGCGAGCCGCTGGCGCGGTATCTCGAAGAGCACGGCGTGCGCGTCACCGCCGCCGACTCGAGCGCCGCCGCACGGCGGGCGCTCCAGGCGGCGGCCGTGGACCTGGTGGTGCTCGACATCATGATGCCGGGCGAGGACGGCCTCGAACTCTGTCGGCA
>JAPOQB010000025.1 GCA_026710965.1 Deltaproteobacteria bacterium
AGCGTCCATCGGCACCGCATCCGAGGGAAGCAGCTCGAGGCTCTCGATCACCCCCGGCGGAAGCGCCCGGCCGGAGCGCAACTCCGCGTCGAACGCCTTCAGCTCGGCACCCGAGGGAAGCCTGCCGAAGAGCACCAGGTAAGCCACTTCCTCGAAGCTTGCCTGCTCGGCCAGATCGTGTACGTCGTAGCCACGGTAGATCAGCTCGCCTTCCGGTCGCACCGAACAAATGGCCGTCTCACCAGCCACCACCCCTTCCAGCCCCGGCTTTACGTCTGACATCGAATGCCTCCTCTAGCAGCACCGCACAACACCCGGTTTCCCCTCCAGGAGAGGCTACCGGAAATTACTCCAATCAGGAACCGTGTTCAACCGAGCCTCCCGGACTGCCGCTCCGGGACGCTCTCGCTCAGATGGCCTTGGCCTTGCGCAGCTCGCGGATCTCCGCGGCGGTGTAGCCGAGGCCCTTAAGCACGGCGGCGGTGTGCTGCCCCACCCGGCAGATCCGCCCACCCGGCTTCCGGGCGCCGTCGAACCAGAACGGCGGGGGGAACTCGACGGCGCCGGTGTCCTTGCGCCGGGCCAGCGTCTTGCGGAAACGCACGTGAGGATCCTCCAGCACCTCCTCGGGCTCGTACACCGGCGCCACCGAGAGGCCGGTTTCGTCGCGGAGAAGCTGCACCCAGTGGTCTCTGGGCCGGGTCCTGAAAATGCGCCGCATCGCCGCCTTGATCCGGGGCGTCTTGTCCGGGTCGAAGGCCGAGTCGGCGTAACGCTCCAGGCCCAGGGCCTTGCACAACAGGCCCCACGGCTTCGGCCCCAGGGCGGCCACGGACACGAACCCGCCGTCCGACGCCTGGTAGGTGTCGTAACATGCGGCGGCGCCGGCCAGGGTCGCGTGCTCGCGCTTCACCACCGGGCGGGACCGCCGCGGCGGCGGCTCCAGCATCAGGTAACGCGCCACCATGAGCAGGGTCCAGTCGAACATGGAGATATCGACGTAGCGGCCCTCTCCTTCCCGCAACACGCCGATGTAGGCGGCAAGGATCGCGCTCAACGCCGGATACCCGCCCCCGGCCACGTCGACAACCTGGGCCGCCGGCGGCAACGGCCTCCGGCCGGCCTCCCGGCCGATGCCGAGCATGCCGCTCAACGCGAGGAAATTGATGTCGTGGGCCGAGTACGGCACCGACGGTCCGGCCTGCCCGAAGCTCGATATGGAGCAATAGACCAGGCTGGGATTCAGTTGCCGGAGCGTTTCGTAGTCCACCCGGAGCCGGCGCGCCACGCCGGGACGGAAACCTTCCAGCACGATGTCCGACGCGCTCGCCAAGGTATGCAGGACCTTGAGTCCCGCGTCGGTCTTGAGGTTCAGCGTGATGCTCTTCTTGCCCTGGTTGAGAAACGGCGCCCCCGAACGCACCGCCCCGGGCTCCTCCACCTTGAGGATCTCCGCCCCAAGGGCCGCCAGCAGCCAGGTGCACAAAGTGCCCGGGTACATGTGGCTCAGGTCCAGGACCTTGACGCCGTGCAGGATCGGTTTCGACATTGCGCCTCCCGAGAATCGTAGTACAGCTTGATAGAATCACGGGCGGGAACGTTGGACAAGCAGACGGCAACACCCGGATCCGTCCGTCCCGCGGTGCGGATTCTCCCCCCGATCCCGTTGTTGAAAAGGCCTGCTGACTGGTCTATCGTA
>JAPOQB010000024.1 GCA_026710965.1 Deltaproteobacteria bacterium
CCGTCAGTTCGTCCTATAACACGCCACCCACTGGTTGCGCGCCTTTTCTTCCAGGGTGGGCTCATGGCCGGCGCAGATCCCGGTGGCCTTGAAGCAGCGGTCCCGGAACCGGCACCCGCTGGGAAGGTCCAGCGGACTCGGTACTACACCGGGGATGGCGTCCAGCCGGCGCTTGGTGGTGCCGCTGGGCAGCGAGTTCAGCAGCCCGATGGTGTAGGGGTGGAGGGGTTTGCTGAAGATCGCCTCGGGCTTGGCCCGTTCGACCATCCGGCCGGCGTACATGATGGCCACCTCGTCGGCCTGCTCCGCCACCACTCCGAGATCGTGGGTAATCAGCAGCAAGGCCATGCCGAGCTGGTCCTGAAGCTCACCCATCAGATCCAGGATCTGCGCCTGGATGGTCACGTCCAGGGCCGTCGTCGGCTCATCGGCGATGAGCAGGCTCGGGTTGCACGACAGCGCCATGGCGATCATCACGCGCTGGCGCATGCCGCCGCTCATCTGGTGCGGGTAGTCGTTGACGCGAGTGTCGGGGTCGGCGATCTTCACCAGCCGGAGCATCTCCACGGCCTTGTCCTTCGCCTCCCGCCGCGACACCTTCTGATGGAGCCGGACGGCCTCCATGATCTGGTCCCCGACCGTGAACACCGGGTTCAACGAGGTCATGGGCTCCTGAAACACCATGGAGATCTCGTTGCCGCGGACCTGCCGCATCGACTCGTCCGGCAGCTTGAGCAGGTCTTCTCCGCGATAGAGGATCTCGCCGTCCGCCACCCTTCCGGGAGGGGACGGGATCAGCCGCATGATGGAAAGGGCGGTGACGCTCTTGCCGCAGCCCGACTCCCCCACCAGCCCCAGCGTCTTGCCCGCCTCGATGGTGAGGTTCAGCCCGTCCACCGCCGGGAACTCGCCGTCGGAGGTCACGAACGAAGTGTGGAGATTCTTGATTTCGAGCAGTGTCGCCATCGGGCGCGGTCGCTCCCTCTCAAAGACCCAACAAGGTCAACAAGCGCGAACTGTACCAAAAAACGGCTGGGCTGCAAACGACATTCGCAGGGCACGGGCCGCACGGAGTTTCCTTGATCGGCCCGACAAATCCTGTTAGACGCGACCGATAGGGTTTCACGCTCCCACGAACCATGGAAGCGCCTCACCACAACCAGACCGGCACCGCGGACGCGCTCATCGAGCAACTCGCTGCCGCGGTGCATGCGCGCCGCATGACGGTGCCGGCGATCCTCTTCCTCGAAGCCCACAAGCCGCTCACGACGCTGTTTCATGCCGCGGCGGTGATGAGCCTGCCGATGCTGCTGCCGCTGTTCGGGGCGAAGGCGCGGGAACTGCCGGCGTTCCTCCAGTCGCGGGACAACGTCGAGCGGCTGATCCGGCGCATCGAGCAGCTCGCCGGGGAAGGCGGGGACGGTTGACGGGCGGGTTCGAGAACGCCACCCCCGGGGTGCTGGTGATCATGGGCCTGATGATCGGGCCGGTGCTCTACTACATCCGCACGGCCCGGCGGCGAAGGGACCTCTACATCCGGCGCCTGGCGGGGGTGGACGCCATCGACGAGGCCGCCGGCCGATCGGCGGAGCTGGGGAGGCCGATGTCCTTCTCCACCGGCATCACCAACGTCGGGCCGGTGCTCTACGCCTGCCTCGGGGTGCTCTACTACGTGGCGCGCAAGGCGGCGCGGTACAAGTCGCGCCTGCTGCTGCCACAGAACAATCCCGAGGTCATGGCCATTGCCGAGGACGTGCTGCGGGACGCCTATCGCGCCGAGGGCCGCTCGGCCCTGTTCGACCCGCGGAACATTCTGTTCCTTTCCGAGGAGCAGTTCGCCTTCGCCGCGGGATACATCGGACTGGTGCAACGGGAACAGGTGGCCGGCGCTTTCCTATTCGGCCACTTCGCGGCCGAATCGCTGATCCTGGCGGAGGCCGGCCAGCAGGTGGGGGCGATGCAGGTGGGCGCCTCGGTGAGCCCCGAGCAGGTGGCGTTCTTCATCACCGCGTGCGACTACACCCTCATCGGCGAAGAGCTGTTCGCCGCCTCGGCCTACCTGACCCGTGAGCCGATCCAGCTCGGCAGCCTCTACGGGCAGGACCGGGCCAAGCTCTTCCTGTTCCTCATGATCGTGGCGGGGGTGGGCATCGCGACGCTGAACGCGGTGTGGCCGGAACTGGGCCTGACCAACCTCGACGCGCTGCTCCAGGTCGGCTGGAGCCTCGGGCTGTAAACGTGCGGACGCGTCTCATCAAGCTCGTTACCTTTCTCGGCGGAATCTACTTCTTCCTGGAGTTCGTGCTTCCGGGCACCGTCTTCGGGGTCAAGATCGACACCTACCACGACCAGATCTCCAACGGGTTCATCACCGTCGGCGCCATGGCCGCGGGCCTGGGCCTGATCAACCTGCTCATGCAACATGGCTCGAAGATCATCTTCCGGCGCAGGGAGTGGGTCTACAGCGCCGCGCTTCTTTCCGGGCTGGCGATCATGATCGCGGTCACCTGGCAAGACTGGTCCGGCACCCGCCGGATCGCGGCGGAGGTGGCGGAGATCTCCCGGCTGTCGGACTTCGCCGAGCGCATCCGGTCCGATCACGAGAAGCAGGTTGCAGGCACCCTGCCGCCGGCCGCGCGCAACGCCCTGCTCCAGGAGACGGCGGCGGGGTTGCTGGCGCGGATCGAGAGCGAGCTGGCCGGCTTTGACCTCGACCGTTTCGGCGCCGGCAGCATCGACCACGGGCTGGCGCGGGGCTACCGGGCGGAGGCGGACGCCGGAGCCGGCGCCGTCCGGGCCGCGCTCGGGATGCTGACGGTGGCGGACGGCGAGGTGATCGACATGGCCGCCAACGCCGCCGCCGCCAAGGCCCTGAGGGGGCTGACGGATTCCTGGCGTAACCTCCGCAACCTCGAGTACGAGCACTCCGGCGCCAAGCACGTCTATCGGCTGCTGTTCGAGGGCCTGTTCGTGTCGCTGGGTTCGGCCATGTTCTCGCTGCTCGGGTTCTACATCGCCGCCGCGGCCTACCGCGCCTTCCGGATACGCTCGGCCGAGTCTTCGCTGATGATGATCGCGGCGGTGCTGGTGATGCTCGGACAGATCCCCTTCGGGGTGTGGATCTGGTCCGGGTTGCCG
>JAPOQB010000695.1 GCA_026710965.1 Deltaproteobacteria bacterium
AGAAGGTCTACAACCCGGAGACGCCCACGCGTGACCGCCTGAAGTCGCCGCTGATCAGGATGTTCGGTGTGCTGATGCCGGTGCCGTGGGACTTTGCGCTCGATATCGCCGCAGAAGTGGGCAACCACGTGCTCGCCGCTCACGGCACCAACGCCTACGGCGTCAAGACCTTCTCCTACGGCTATCTGGAGAACACCTACGCCATCACCAAGTACGCATTGCGGCACGTGCGCACGGCGAACTTCACCTTCCACGACACGCCCTCGGACGTGACCTCCACGCCCGGTTTCCGCGACGCGGGCTTCGACAATTTCGCGCCCTCCTACGAGGACTGGCGCGATGCCGACGTGCTGCTCATGTGCGGCACCGACCCCTATGAGACCAAGACCATCCTCTATACCGACTGGATCATGGTCGGGATCGAGCGGGGCCAGAAGGCGATCTTCCTGCTGCCGCGTCGCACCGGTGGCGTCGCTTACGCCGAGAGCCAGGGCGGCATGCTCATCGACATCCTGCCCGGCACCGACCTGCCCGTCGTGCTCGCGATTGCGCGGGTGATCGTCGAGAAGGGCTGGGAAGACTCGGCGTGGATCCGCGACTGGGTCAATAACAAGTGGGAGAGCTCGTCAGGCTTCGGGCAAGGCACGCGCAACACGCCCTGGCAGTGGCGCACCACCTGGGGCAAGTTCCAGACCGACGGCTTCGAGGACTGGAAGGCGTGGCTGCTGGTCCAGGACTACGCGGTGCCGGAGAAGGCCGCCGAGATCGCCCAGATCGACGTCCAGAAGATCTACACCGCCGCCGAGTGGATGGCGAAGCCGCGCGCCGACGGCACAAGGCCCAAGACCTCGATCATGATCGAGAAGGGCTTCTACTGGTCCAACAACACCGGTAACACCAACGCCATATCGTCCCTCGGCATCATCTGCGGCTGCGGCGGCCGGCCCGGCCAGGTGATCGGGCGCGCCGGCGGGCACCAGCGCGGCATGTTGCGGGGTGGCGGCTACCCTCGCAACCTGAGCCCCGAGAAGGTGCCCGGAAGGCGCCGTCGGGCGCTGGATACGGACCGTTACCTCATGTCGGGCCACACGCGGCTCGCCCACGTCATCGGCACAACCTGGGTGCAGGCCATGTGCGGCACGCAGTCGCTGCAGGCGAAGTTCGACGAGCTCACAACGCAGAATCCGCATCAGGTCCAGCGATTCGACCGCGACGACATCGTCGACACGCTCAAGCGGCGGGTCGATTCAGGCGGCATGGTGGTTTGGAACCAGGACATCTACCTGGTCGACCCCATCGGTGCGCGCTACGCCGATATCGTCTTTCCCGCCGCCGGCTGGGGGGAAGAAACCCTGACCCGTGCCAACGGCGAGAGACGGATCCGCCTCTACCCGAAATTCTACGATGCACCAGGTTCCGCGAAGCCCGACTGGTGGATCGTCGCGCAGCTCGCCAAGAGGATGGGTTTCGAAGGCTTCGACTGGAGGGACTCCAACGAGGTGCTGGAAGAGGGCGCGCGCTTCTCGCGAGGCACGCGCAAGGACTTCTTCATGGTCAAGGTCGCGGCCCACCGTGAAGGCAAGACGCTGCACGAGAAGCTCCGCGAGTTCGGCAACAACGGCATCCAGGGCCCGGTCCTGATGCGCCCGGACGGCACGCTGGAGGAGACCAAGCGGCTGCATGACGTGAACCGGATTCTGCCAGAAGACGGTCCCGCCGGCAGCACGGTCTTCACCAAGAAGCTCACGCGCTTCAACACGCAGACCGGCAAGTTGAACTTGCAGAAGGCGCCGTGGAGCTTGTTTTCAAGTTATTGGGAGTGGCTGAAGCCGCGCGGGGACGAGATCTGGATTACGTCAGGGCGGATCAACGAGCGCTGGCAATCGGGCTACGACGACCGCCGGCGGCCCTACATCGTGCAGCGCTGGCCCGAAAACTGGATCGAGATTCATCCCGACGACGCCGGCGCACGCGGCATCGAGTCCGGCGATTACGTGATGGTCCATTCCGACCGCATCCCGGTGCAGACCCAAACGATCCTCGGCGTCGAGGCGGATGACTTCGACTTCGCCACGTTGTTGCGCAACGGCTATATCGAGCTCACCCACGCCGCCATCACCGCCGTCGCCATCGTGACACCGGCGATAAAAATGGGCGTCGGCTACATGGATTTCTTGCACACCAGCCAGCCGGCCAATGCGCTTTCCGGCCGGGTCGTCGACTGGGTCAGCGGCAATTACAATTACAAGATGGGTGTGGGGCAACTGCGCCGTCTGGGCGAGAGCCCCTACAAACGCCAGTACCGCAGCATGTCCTTTGCCCGCCGAGACCTCATCTAGCTCGTCTCTGTTGCGGCCACGCGGCGCGCGCTCAGTGGAGTCGCACGTGCATCAGGCACAAAAAACTGAGGGGAGCGGCCAGCCGCCCCCCTCCGACTAACTACCGGACTGTTACCGTACCGAAGACGCGGATCAGTGCGACTGAATCGCCTTGACGTGACCGTGGATGGCGACGCCGTTCACTTCGCCTTCCGCGCCTTCCATCACGAAGCGCAGACCCTTGACGTCGTAAGCAACGCCTCCGGGGCTATACGCCTTGACGCCGTATTGGTTGCCAGCGGCATCGATGGCCTTGATGTGGACAATGTTCCCGTCCTGGCCAACACCTTTGACGTCCAGCATGTTGCCGTCCGCATCGATCGCCTTGATGCCCAGCAGGGTACCGTCCGCAGCGATCGCCTTGACGGCGATGTGGTCGCCGCCCTGGTCGATCAACTTGATCGGCAAGATCGCGCCACTGACCCTGGCCTGAATGCCCATCAACTGCATGGCACCCGCGCTTGCCGTAGCCTTGACGTCGTGCATGGCGCCGCCGTCGTCGATCGCCTTGATCCGCATCAGCGATCCATCGGGATTGAACGCCTTGACGTGCCAGACTTCGGAGTCGCCCGCCGCTGCGGGCAGCGCAATGAAGGCAGCGATAACCGCTGCAAGCAGGAACTTCACCATGGTGACCTCTCTTGTCGGTTGTGAATCGGCGCGCAATTAGCAAAAAACTACACCGCTTATACAAATATTCTATGCGCAGAGCGACATATCAATTTTTGCATCCGGGAGTCTCCATTGCAGAGGAGGACGGCCTCGGGACACGGTCGACCTTACCCGCTAGGCGAACTCGATATCTTCCGTCGGCACCGAGACGCACACCAGGCAGCTTCCCTCCTCCACAGGCGCCTCCGGTTTCGATAAATAAATGAACGATCCGGCCAGCACAGGCGTAGCGCAGGTTCCGCAATTGCCGGCTCGGCATCCGGAGGGAAGGAAGAGTCCGTTCTGTTCCGCCAGTTCCAGAATGGTTCCGACGTCCCCCGTCCATTGGAGCTTTTTCCCGGTGCTCCGGAACGACACTTCGCGAGGCGACGTCGCTTCCGCCGTGCTCGTGGTTGCCGCGATCTCGCGCACTGTTTCGGGTGTAAAGGCTTCGGTATGGATTGAGCCCCGGGGTACCTCCCAGTCGAGCAACCCGTCGATGACCATGGTCATCATTGGCGGAGGGCCGCACACATAGAATTCGTAGTTCGAGGAGGGCAGCCAACGTCCCAGAACATCAGTCGTGATGAACCCTTCCTCCTCGAACTCTTCCAGAGGCTCGCCGGACTCGGAGAGATGGCTGTAGCAGGTGACAACGTGGACGTTGGGCCGCTTGGCCCACTGCGAGAGCTGTGCGGTCATGACACGCTCGTCCCGTGTCCGCACACCGTAGAAGAGCCAGGCCTCGCGGGCCGGCTCCTGTTCCGCCAACTGCTCCATCATGGCCAGGAAGGGCGTGATGCCGATGCCACCGGCGATGAAGACCACCGGTCGGCCGGCCGCAAGCTCCAGCGTAAATTGGCCCGACGGCGGCGCGACCTCAAGCACGCTGTCGGTCTCCACCCGGTTGTGAAAATAGGAGGACGCCTTTCCCCACGGGGTCTCGGGCGGCGCTTCGGGCGGTGGCCGCAAGTGCTTGATCGTTACCCGGTAGTCCCTGCCCTCGGCATGGGCGTGGGAGAGAGAATAGCAGCGGATCGTCGGCTCCCGATCTTCCTCGTCATGGAAACGAAATGTCAGGAACTGGCCGGGAAGAAACGGGGCAACGGGCCGCCCATCGTGCGGACGCAAGTAGAACGACGCGATGTTGTCGGCTTCGCTTTCCTTGCGTGTGACGCGGAATTTGCGGAAACCGCTCCAGCTGCCCCTCTGAGAAAATCGACGGTGAGCGGCTTCGTCTCTC
>JAPOQB010000105.1 GCA_026710965.1 Deltaproteobacteria bacterium
AGATCGAACGCCGCGTTGCAGAAGGCCGCGGTCTTCTACACGTCTCCGGTCCTTATCGCAATGTGCTTGAGCCGCGCCATTTCAACCCTCCTGTCCGCACCCGTGATTGCCCTTCCAGTGTAGCGCGGAAACCTCCTCGCAGAAACAGCCCCCGCTCCGTTGAACCGTGACAGGCGGACGAGAACGACGCGGCGGACGCGGAGGCGATCTGCGAGGCGGCGCAGCGTCCGACCATGCGCTTCGTGGCGGTGAAGACCGAAGAGCAGCAGGCACGGGGAATGCTGTTCCGCACGCGAGACCTTCTGGTACGTCAGCGCACGCAGACCATCAACGCTCTGCGGGGTCACCTGGCGGAGTACGGCGTCACCGCTCCGCAGGGACCGGCCCATGTCAGCCGGCTGGCACGGGCCGTGGAGGATCCGGACTCCGGGCTGCCGGAGCCGGTCCGGGAGTTGGGCGGCCTTCTGCTCGCCCAGATCGCGGAGCTCGAGGAGAAGATCGCCGGCCTGGAGTCGGATCTCCATGCCTGCGCGCGCCAGGACGAAGAGGCCGCGCGACTGATGACGATACCGGGGTCGGGCCGGTTACGGCGATGGCGCTCCAGGCGTTTACACCGCCGATGGAGAGCTTCCAGCGCGGCCGCGACTTCTCGGTCTGGTTCGGCCTGGTGCCGCGCCAGCACACCACGGGCGGCAAGCCGCGGCTGGGCAAAACATCGAAGATGGGTCAGCGCGACCTCAGGCGGCTGTTGATCACGGGCGCCATGACCGTGGTCCGCTGGGCGGCTCGGCGTGGTGTGACCACCGATCCCTGGCTCGCCAGGATGCTGGTGCGCAAGCCGAGGATGCTGATCGCAGTGGCGCTGGCCAACCGAATGGCGCGGATGGTCTGGGCGCTGACGACCAAGAGGGAGAGTTACCGGATCCCCGCGGCCGCCGCCTGAAACGGCGAGGCGCGGGAGCCGTCGGGGGATGTGGGCAGGACGGAGAACGAGTAAGGGCAAACGGTCAACGAGACGGGATCGGGCAAACCAGCCTCGCACCCAGAGCGTTCGAACTCGCGTAAAGCGATATGGTCCCGATCCGCGTATATCCATACGGGCCAGCGGCTTCTGACAGCCGCACCAACAGGCCGGATAGACGACAGCACCTGGCCGCATGCCGTGCCGTTCGAAGAAAGTGCTTGCATCACCGGGGGCGTCCATAGACGGTGCGAGAAGACCACGTTCCCCGAGCAAGGAGATGAGTTTTGGTGGGGGCGGGAGGAGACGATGACGTATAGGGAATCGCGGGCAGCGGGAAGGGATCTGTGGGAGAAGTACAAGAGGTTGGGGATGGAGGGGATGGGGCATGGAAGGAGAAGGCGCGGATGGTGGCGGAGTGCTGCCGGCCGGGGACGTCGGTGACGGTGGTGGCGCGGCGTCATGGGGTGTGGCGGGAGAAGCTGGAGAGGTGGATTCGGCTGGCGGGGCGGGCTGGTGAGGTGAACGGGCGTGGCAGCGAGGCGCTGCCGCCATTCGTTCCGCTGGTTCTGGAGGAACAGGGGCGAGGGGATGACGGCCGGGGCGGCGTCGATGTGTCGGCGGTGGACCCGGCGGTGCCCACGCGCATGGTTCTGGCGAGCCGGCCGGTGCTGTACACGAAGCAGCATGACGGACTGGCGGCGGTGATGGAGGAGGAGTTGGGTCTGGACCCGTACTCGGGCATGGCGGTGGTGTTTCGTTGCCGGCGGCGGGACAGGATCAAGGTGCTGTGGTGGGAGGGGAGGAGCCTGATGGTGG
>JAPOQB010000140.1 GCA_026710965.1 Deltaproteobacteria bacterium
ACAGCTCCCGGTCGAGCTCCCACTCAATCCCTCGGCACGACTCGCAGCGCCCGCAAAGGCGCGTCAACCAGTGCAGAACGCGCGCGTACTCCTCTTCGGTTAGCGCCGAGCCCTCTCCCTGTGTCAAGCTGCCGCACCTGCCTGCTTCCGTCTTTCCTGAGCCAAGTCGTAGATCGCCTGCATTTTCATCCAGTGTTCCGCGTCGCTCCACCCGATCCGCTCCAGCGCAAGCGCCAGCGCTGCAGATACGCCTGCATGGCCGTTCAACACCCGCGACAGTGACACCCGGCCCATTCCCAGCCGTTCTGCCGTTTCGTTCACCGTCCACCCTTCCGCCTCGATACTCTCTCGTATCAGCTCGCCCAGGTGCGGCGGGTCATACATCGTCGCCATGGTTGTCCCCCTTGGTTCAATGGTAGTCGATCAGGTCCACGTCTACTGCCTCCGTTCCCTCGAAGCGGAACACTACGCGCCAGTTGCCCGAAACCCGAACGCTCCATAGTCCGCGCCGGTTGCCTTTCAGCGGGTGCAGGTGGTAACCGGGCACGCTCATGTTGCTTGGCCGGCTCGCGCCTTCAAGGCGCAGCAGGATCCGCCGCAGCCGAGGCACCAAGTCCGCGGATAGCCGTGACCCATCGCCGCGCTCATGCAAGCCTCGCAGCCCACTGTGCTTGATCTGCACGTCACCCTACTGTATCGCAAGACGATACACGCTGGCCAGCCGGCTGGCGCGCCAGGCGTCCTATATGAGGCAAAATGTCGACTCCGGCTGCGCCGCGCACCGCAGGGCAGCCGGACCGGCGGGCGCCTTGGGCTCATTGAAAGCACTAGCCGCTGGGCGGGCCTGTCGCCGTCGATCACACCTGGAACGTTCCCGCCCCTCGTGCTACCGTAGGTGGCTATGATTCTGCTCGTCGCTTCCAGTCTTGCGTTGGCGCTCTTCGTCTACGGTTTCATCCTGGACCGGCGGGCGCGCCGACGCGGGCAGTATCCAAACGTGTCTGGACGCTACGCCGACGACCCCGAATACTACCAGCGGTCACGCGGCCGGTCCGGCGGCGGGTCTACTGATGCCGGCGCCGGCTTCGTTGGGGGCGGGGACTGCGGCGGCGCCGGCGGGGACTGCGGGTAGCCAACGCCCCGCTACGGCGACGCCCCGCAGAGGCAATTGCGCTGTAGGGTTTTTCAGCGCGGTGGGACGAATGATCGGCGCCGGCGGCGATGCGGACGGGCCGTAGGCGGCCGCGCTGGCGGTTTCCATGCGCCGGACGCGGTCAGGATCGGTGGTCCGGGACTCTCGCCGAGGCAAAATCAGGCTCACCAGTGGTGTGCACGGACCGCTCAGGGTGGACCGGTGCTGGCTTGCGGTCGGCGGGATCTGAGTTTTCTCTGGTGACCGGCGAGAGTCGCCGGTCAGGCGGGTCTGACCAGACTCCGCAGGTGCTCAGGGTGGCCAGCCCGGATGCGCCCCAGGGCCATCGCCAGCATGATCGTCATCGCCATGGTGACGCGCAGGTGCATCTTCGCCAGCCCGCGGATGCCCGGACGCTCGAATCCGAACCCGCCCGCCAACCGGCTGTTGACCCGCTCCACCGCACCGCGCTCGTCGTAGTAGTCCTGCCACCGGTAGCTG
Source organism: Deltaproteobacteria bacterium (assembly GCA_026710965.1). GTDB lineage: Bacteria > Desulfobacterota > Binatia > UBA9968 > JAJDTQ01 > JAJDTQ01. Next base: position 1,634 of record JAPOQB010000140.1, read on the forward strand.
GAACGCGCCACCGGCGTGAACACGCGCCGATCCTCGCCCAGCGGGATGCGCACCGCGTCGCTCACCGGACACTGATCCATTCCCGCGCAGGTGATCCCCGAGTAGCGCGCCGGACAGCGGTACTTGAGCGTCTCGCGATCGCGCTCGAAGCCGCCGTGCGCCATGCGGTGTTCGGTGCCGGTCTGCGGGCACACGCAGGAGACTTGGCCGTCGAAGGTATAGATCACGTTGTCCTGGCCGCTCACCAGCTTGGTGACCACGCCGTCTTCTTCGTGCTCCCCGTCCTGCCAGCAATTGCGCACGTCGATGATCGGCTTGATCTGATGCTGTTGCCACAGCCGGTTGATCAGCTTGTGGTCGTCGTAGCCCTTGTCGGCGCTCATTCGACCGCACCGTTCCAGCAGTTCGGGATGACGCTCGTGCATCTGATCAAGCAGCCGCTGCGCCTGCGGCTGCTCACCGGTCGACGCCTTGGTGACCTCGAACGCCAGCGGCAATTCGTAGGTGGCGTCCACCACCAGGTGCAACAGGTAGCCGAACCAGTAGTGTTTCTTCTTGCCCGAGCCCTTGACGCCCCAGTCGGCATCCCGGTCGCGGCGCCCGTCGGTGTCTTGCTTTCCCTTATCCTTGGGCACCGGATAGCTGCTCTCGCCGTTGGCCAGGGAGTGCAACTCCTTGCCGTCCAGCGCCTGTACCTGGCCCAGATCCGGCAGCTCGATCCGGAGTTCGTCGAGGGCGCGGTGGAACATCTCATCGACCTGCCCTTGATGCTTGCGCACTTGGTGCTGAAAGCGGCTGTAGGCGAATTCGCTGGGCACCGCCTGTGCGCCCGCGAACGGGTCGAATCCGCACAGGTCTCGCAACTGTCCGTTGCGCAGCAACTCGCGCCGCAGGGCGGCGATGCTGGGATGTTGGAACACGAAGCCGGCGATCAGCGAGTTCCACATCGGGCGCACCGGGTA
>JAPOQB010000023.1 GCA_026710965.1 Deltaproteobacteria bacterium
GAGCGGCGGTGGCCGCACCGACCTCGACCTGACGGCCTCGGCCATGATGCCCGAGGACCCCATGGACGAGTGTCCCGACGACATGGGTGAAGGCATGGACGACGACATGGGCGACGACATGCCGTCCGAGCCGTCCGAGCCGTCCGAGCCCGAGGAGCCCGCAGAGCCGTCCGAGCCTATGGACGACGACATGGGTGACGACATGGCCGATGACTGCCCCGAAGAGGGTGACATGGGTGATAGCGACGACATGGGCGACGACATGGCTCCTGCGGTCTCCGATGCCGGTACCGGCCTCGCGACCACCAGCGCCTCGCTCGCTGCCATCCTCGGCGTGACTGCCCTCACCATCGTGCTGGGCGCCTACACCTTCGCTCGCCGCCGCCTGCGCTAGTTTTCTCTAGCGCCGCAACGGCACCACACTCGACAGGGGCCCTCAGGGGCCCCTGTCGTCGTATCTTCGTCGGGCGTGGCTGCCGGCAAGGGCCTACGACGGCAAGCAATTATGGGTTCCGAGAGACGCTGAAGTGGTAACAGTGGGGCCGGCCCGCCGCGGAGCGGGCCGCAGACCGCCGCCCACGGTCTGCGGTTGGATCGAACTGCGGGTGGCGCTATCTTCTAGGGGTGCCCCGTACCAGAGGAGACTGAGATGGTGACCCGTCGCTCCGCCGAGGAGACCGCCCGCCTCGGTGACGAGATATACGAGCGCGACATTCGTGCCCAGGTCGAGGCCGACCACCACGGTGAGTACGTCGCCATCGACGTGAACACCAGGTGCTGGGCCATCGCCGGCGAACTGCGCGACGCCGCGAAGCGTCTTCGGTCGGAGCAGCCCGATGCCATCGATGTCTGGCTGCTTCGCGTCGGGCATCGGGCACTGCATCACATCGGGGGCCGCCCGTTGCGGAGAGCGGAGTGATCGAAGGCGTCGTCAATGCTTCCAGGGAGGCAGTGATCCCCCTCACTCTTCGCGGCACGGCAGGACGAACGCTGAACATCGAAGCGATCATCGACACCGGCTTCGGCGGCTTCCTCACGCTGCCTCCGGCGTTGGTTGCGGAGTTGGGCCTGACCCTCGAAGGCATCGGGCGAGCTACCTTGGGCGACGGCAGCGAGATCACGTTTCCGTGCTACGACGTAGCCGTGCTCTGGGAAGGCCTTCCGAGGTACGGCCTCGCCGATGAAGCCAACACCACGCCGCTTGTCGGCATGCGGCTTCTTGAACGTCACGGCCTTTACGTGGAAGTCGAGGACGGCGGGCGCGTCACTATCGAAGCCCGGGCGTAGCAGAAGCGGCAGGACTCGTCGTCTGCGATGTTCCCGAGAGCGCTCCAGCGACATGGCCGTTAGGCTCTACAACGTCGCACGCTGCGAACGGTCGGCCGATTCGCCAACGGGCAAGCGAACTACAGGGCTAAGACGCCTAGAAGGTGGTACTGCCTACCTTCGAGTGAGGTCCGCCCTAATCTTCACCACGCGCCCCATGAACAGGATGGTCCCCGTCTCCCGATCCCGGATCAGGAACAGGAAGGGCCTGTCCACCTTCACGCTGACCGGACTCGGCCGTGCGGATTCCGTCTGCATCACCACGAAGGTGGCCGCGGCCGCCTCCGTGCCCGCTTCGTCCACCGACACGAACGCTTTGTGGACCACCTCCCGGATGTACAGGCATTCGGGGTCTCCCGCGAGACACGACCGCCCGTTCATGCCGGAGAAGTCGGAGGAGGCCCTGTCAAAGGCGTCGCGCATGCCCATGGACCTGAGGGTTTCTCCCAGCCGGAACTGAGACTCGAACTCGAACCTCGGCAGCTCGAGCGCGACGTAGCGGTACCTGAAGCCGCCGATGACTCGGTCCAGCAGGGCGGCGTCTAGGGAGTCCTCGAACTCTTCAAAGCGCCCACGGTCCGGAACCATGACGGTCATGGACAGTCCGTGCCCCATAATAGGGCAAGTCCACGGCTTGGTATCCGTCTCCCGCCGCGTACATAAGCTCCTGCTCCTTCCTCATGGTCGGGACGGCAACCCTGCTCCCGTCCAACAGGTGGAAGGGGTGATCGCGGGTCTCGGCTTCGTCAAAGGGCCAGCTCCACGAAGCGTTGAAGTAGATTGCGTTGGTCAAAACCATCCGGGTCAGCGGGTTGATGATGCCCGGCGGGATCAGGTCCCTGACCCTTGTCCCCGGTGCGCTCCGCAACCCAGTCGTTGATGACACGTCGCGACTCCTCGGGCGCGCCGCGAAAGTCCGTGGGCCTCACGCCCGTTCCGTAGCTCTCCGCCAGGAAGTCGAGGAACGCATCCTGGAACTTGTGGTCCTGCTGGCCCCAGACGGCGTTGACGATGTTCAGCCTGAAGCCCTCGCCATCCTGGCCATCGGTATCCCCGGTGCGGGAGGCAAGCTTATAGGCGAGCGCGTTGAAGGCGGGGTGTAGCCGGTCCTCGGTTAGGGAGAAGCGGAGCGTGTCCGCCATCTGGCTTGCGGTCTGGCCATTGGCCCCTGCGGAGGTCATGGCGAGGGCCTGGCGGATGCTGTGGGGCGAGTAGAACAGGTTGCCGTCCTGCGCCTTGAGCGCGTGGAACAGGTCGAAGGCGAAGGCGAAGGCGAAGGCGCTATTGCCGTCGACGAGGCTCTCTAGGTCTGAGCCTACCGTCGCCGGTGCGGCCCGCTCCCTGTCCGACCGAATCTCATCCGACGTTATCGCAACGGCCGCGCCGGTCGTCTCCGTGGATGTGGGGCCGCTAGTCGGCATCGGGGCGGCGGTGGTTGTTGTGGTCGGGCTCGCGCCGGTTCCGGGGCCGAGTCGTTCCGTGGCTCGTCCCCGCACGCCGACAACAGGGCTGCAACCGTCAAGTATAGAATCAGCGCAAGTAGGGCTGCCCGTGCCGACCGACTCGGCCTATTCGGCTGGGTGATGCTCTTCTCTCATCCGTCTACATCCAACGGCCCCGCTCGCACAGTGTCCGCAGTCCAGACCTACGAATCTATACGCGCCGTCTCAAGCAGAGGTTCCCGTCGGACGAGAGCGCCGGAGCCACGTCGCCGCAAGTCGGCGCTCGCGTCCGGCGTTCTCTCCGGGCGCACGCGCCGCTCCTGCCAGGCTGGAGCCGTGCGTACTCCTGCCGGCGGCAATCCGCCCGAGGGCCTTCATCCCGATGTTTCAAGGGGCCTCTGGGGACAATTCGTAAGATCGGCCCGTTCAGGTCAGCAGCGCGCAAACCCATGTGTTGCGCCTCAGGATGTCGTCTTGTTCGCAACGGTACTCGTGGTTGCTTCCATCTGCCGGGAACACCTTGGCGCGCACGAGTGAAATGTCCTCCAGGCGGGTATGAAGAGTGCTGCATTGGAGCCCCGTGAGTCCGTCCTCGGGAAACAGCGTGAAGCTGTTGTGGCAGTTGAAGTCGCCCCTCGTGGGGTCTCCCTGGACGTAGACGTAGAGGGTTCCGTTGAAGCGCACGCAGCCGTGATGTGCCCGTAGGCGTTCTCGGCCGAAGGTGACCTCGAAGCTGGAGGCCGACCACTTCACGTCTGGCTCGGGTTCGGGGGTGGAAATGGGCACCATGAGGGTGATGTCGATGTAGCGATAGGTTCCTCTACTGGTCTCTCCGTCCATTGCCAGAGGGATGGTGCCGAGGGTGCAACAGCTCCCGCCTTCAGGTCGGGCGCTGTTGTAGTTGCGTTCGGGCTCACCGACGTGCTCCCAAACCCGCACCTCGATACAGTTGGCCGTCTCTCGGGATTGCGCGAGTACCCCCGTAGTGGCCAGGGTCGCGGTGATGCTGAGGACGACCACGGCGGTGGTGAGACTTTCCGCCTGCGCTCCCAGTTGGCTTTCACGATTCTGGACATGTCGAGGGTAGGGGCCGGCCTGGCCAGACCGGTGCCGTCCTTGAGGCAGGCTTTGGGGGCTTCTAGATGCTCTGGGTTAACCTTTTGGCTTGGGAGGCGTTGTTTCTTCTGAACTTCCCCAAAGAGGAGGAGCGAGTTTTGCTGAAGAAGAGGTTCATGCTGGTTGCCGTGGCGGCGGCGGTCGTAGTCGGGCTTATGGGTCTGATTTCGGCGGCTGCGCAGGCGACTCCCAGCGCTACGAGGTCGTTTGACTCGGCGCA